>JBLHHU010000018.1:0-24922 GCA_047615735.1 Kiritimatiellia bacterium
TCCTTTTTGTTGTTAGTAGCGACCTTGCCGACGATCGCTTTTCACTATGGTCTCGGCATGGAGGACTGGCTATTTCTTTCTACATGGTAACTCCGTGGTTAATCTTGTCTGTGGCCTATGGGATGGTGTTTCTTCAAAATTGCTATTGGGCACAAATCAAAATTCTGTATCATCGTTCAACATTACCAGAGCGCTTTCAGCTTAAGAATTATCAGTAACCTATGAACAGACGTCTTTACAGTCGAGCCACGCTTCTGGCGGCAGTTTTAGCCGCTTTTGTATTGAGCGATTTGCGCGATGCCAGAAGCGAAGACTGGCCACGCTTGTTAGGCCCAGACCAGAACAGTCAATCAAGCGAAACGAATCTTCTCCTTAATTGGCCTGATGCTGGCCCTCCCGTGCTCTGGCGCAAGGCCCTTGGAACGGGTTTTAGTCCACCCGTGATTTCCAAAAACCATGTTCTCATCTTCCACCGTAAGGGAAACAGCGCCATTCTAGAGGCGCTGGATGCAGTCACAGGGGCGCCCAAGTGGAGCTACACCTACGAAACCCACTACGAAGATCGCTATGGATTCAATGGCGGCCCACGATCGGCGCCTGCCATTTCCGAAGACCGTGTTTACGCGATTGGCGCCGAAGGCTTACTTTCATGCCTCAGCCTAGATCTGGGCACCGTTATTTGGAAACGACATGTTATTGAGGATTTCGGGGTATCTCAGAATTTCTTTGGCGTTGGCGTTTCTCCCGTCATTTCGGATGGCTTGGTCCTGCTCAACATTGGTGCGACCAACGGCGCTGGTATTGTCGCCTTTGATGCGGTCACAGGCGAAACGCGTTGGCAGGCGAGCGGCGAGGAAGCCAGCTACTCCACGCCCGTCACAGCGAGCATCAACGGCAAGCATCTGGCGTTCTTTCTAGCACGAGGCGGGCTCGTTGTCCTTGAAACGAAGACCGGGAGAATTGTTGATGAATACCCGTTTCGTGCGCGCAAGCACGAATCAGTGAACGCGGCTTCACCACTTGTCATCGACGACACCGTACTGATTTCATCCAGCTATCGTGTTGGCTCCGCACGTTTGCGGGTCGGCGCTGAGGGGCTCGAGGAGGTGTGGGTAGACAAGGTGACCATGCAGAACCATTGGGCAACGTGCATCCAGTCTGGCGACGTTCTATACGGCTGTAATGGCCGACATGAAAACGAAGCCACCCTGCGATGTCTTTCACTCGCCGATGGAAGTCTACGCTGGGAAGCCCCGCGCGGCCTCGGACGTTCAACCTATATCATGGTAGCAGGGCACCTTATTGGGGTAGGGGAACGCGGCGATCTCGTCCTAATCGAAGCACATCCGGACCGTTACATCGAAAAAGCCCGCGTTCGCCTCTTTGCGCATCCGGCTTGGGCGCCGCCATCGTTATCGAATGGCCTTCTTTATGTTCGCGACGAAACACAAATCGTCTGTATGGATCTACGCAAAGGTGATGCACATGAATGAGCCAGTTACTGTTTTTATCATATGCATAACAGGATTCATTTCCTGGAAAGCATTCAGCAACCTTAACATTCTCGAACAGTACATGTTCACGCCAACGCGGATTCTGCGAAATAAGGAATATCATCGCCTGATGACCTCGGCATTGATTCATGGCAGCTGGATTCACCTGCTCTTCAACATGTTCAGCTTCTACTCCTTTGGTGGGCTGATTGAGCAGGCCTACAGTCCATACGTGCTGCTGTTCATTTACCTGTCTTCGATTTTGGGTGGCAGCTTGCTGTCACTCGTGTTGCACCGCAACAATGTCGCTTATCGTGCACTGGGGGCATCGGGCGGTGTCTGCGGAGTGATCTTTGCCGCGATTTTTCTCGTGCCGGGTGGCAGCGTCTACATTTTCCCGATTCCGGTGCCGATTCCGTCGTGGCTTTTCGCCATTCTGTTCATTCTGTTTTCCTTTTACGGCATGCGAAAACAGCTTGGTAATATCGGACATGATGCACATCTAGGGGGTGCACTGACGGGCCTCGCCGTAGCCACGGTGATGTACCCCAGCATTGTGTCAAAAAGCCCAATGCTCTACGCCTTCATCGTGATATTCAGCCTTACCATGCTCGTGATTGGCCAGAAGAGCGGATCAGCATACGCACGCGGCGGCCGTACGGACCTAAAACGATGGTTCAAGGAAACCATTGAGCGCCTGACGGGCAAACGCCGATAAAGCGCCCGCGTTTTAGTAGGGTAAGGAATGCATAGGGGACGACTTTGGAAAAGGACCCGCGCAAGCGACCTGGGTCAGATGGCTCCGGCGGTAGGGCTCGAACCTACAACCTAGTGATTAACAGTCACCCGCTCTACCATTGAGCTACACCGGAATATTGCTGACTAGCGAAGGCACGGAGAATAGCAAACCGCGACAAGCTGTCAAGTATGCAGCGAACGAAAAATATCACCCTCAAGCTGAACGGAAGTCTATGAAGCAGGCCGAAACGCTTTCTATAGCGCGCAGGCATATGTTTCGAACCATGTAAGTTATTGGCATCGCGAGGCAAAAAGGACCATTGGCAATTCTGTTCTTGCAACACCCGCCGTCGTATTTTAGATTCATCGCCTTTCCGCTCGGGTGGTGGAACTGGCAGACACGCTAGGTTGAGGGCCTAGTGGGAGTTAAATCCCGTGCAGGTTCAAGTCCTGTCCCGAGCACCATTTCCGTTAAGGCCTTCGATCCTGGTATGCTATTTGGCTGCGGGCACTCTCCGCCACCATCAAGATCAATTTTCGGGTCATGCCTGCCGCGACGCTTGAACGCTTTCCTATCCCCAAACCTGCACCTAAGACCACACCGGGGCTTCTGCGAAAACGACACCTCTTGACAACAGCACCCAATCTTACTTACCTACCCCCAGCTAGGGGATAGGTGATCTACTCTAGGAACATTTTCCCGAGAACTGCTTCGTGAACAAAAACATTCGTACTTTACTGGCCGCCTCCACGCTTATCCATTCGGGTGTTAACTTACTGGCGCCCGTATTTGCGATTTTCCTGGTCCGGATTAACGGCACCTTGCTTGACACCGGAATTGCCGTCGGCATTTACACCATTCTTAAAGGTATTTTCTTCTTCCTGTTCAGTAAAACCAAAGAAGAATACTTATCAAAAACGGCCATGATGGCCTGGGGTTACGCCATCATGGGAGGTGTATACCTCGCATACATGGGGGTGCAGAACATATACCAACTGTTTTTCCTACAAGCCGTACTATCATTTGGCGAGTCCATCATCACGCCTTCTTGGTCGGCCGCACTAGCGCTCGAGTTACCCGGAGGCAAAGAACGCGATACGTATGCCCAGTTCTACGGGTATCGTTCACTTTTCGAAGGTGGAGCCGCGATCGCCGGAGGGTTCTTTGCGATGCGGTTTGGCTTCAGCACCTTGTTTGCCTTGATGGCATGTTGTGCTTTTGCGGCTTCAACGCTCACTGCGCGTATGAAGTAAGCCGCCTGATACGCCCTAGCAGATCATGCCCTTTTTGCCCTTAGGGCCATGACGGATAGGGTTGGCGCCGATCCAGCGTTCGTCGACGGGCTCGCTGGCGAGTTGGTAGCGTGAATCGGTCGATAGACGGATGCGATTCGTGCGGTTGTCGGCGGCGGCGTGCAGGGTGTGCATCCCAAACATGAGAACGTCTCCCATCTCGTACTCCGCACCGAGCCAACGCCCCTCAAGCTCTTTGCTGGCTTTGAATGCATCGTCCGTGAACATGCCGCCATTCTTGTCGTCCTGCCAACCTTTTTCGCCCGCGGAAACCTGTTTGCCTTCGGCAGTATTGGTGCAATAGGCATCGACGTCCATGTACCAATACTCCCCAAGCTCATGCTCACGGTGACACGAACCTTCAAGAATCATTAATCCGCCGAAGTCGTACGCAATCGCATCAAGCGGTGTCCACGTCGTATAAAGCTGCGAGGTACCACGGCCCATGTACACCGTATCGCAATGGGGTGGCGTGACCGTAACCTCGCCCGGACCCCGTGCGCGCAACCACGTGTAATCGAAATGCCGAACGGTCCCACCCAAAAAGAAGCGCCAAAAATCCATCATCTCAGCGTCGTACAGCAATGCATCAATGGCTTTATCGCCTTGGGCTAGGTCGGGACGAAACGAAATCTCCTTTTCCGACCGCAGGACGCCCTCAGCGCGCGGATAGCGGGGATCAAGTAAACCTTCATCGTCAAGTTTCGCAAGGATGGACTCGCGTGCGGTCAGCACGCGCTCACGGTCGAGCAAACCCGGCAGGAACAGATACCCATCTGTCGCCATGCGTGCTTGTAGGGCTGCCGCATCATCAAGAAGATCCTTGGAGGAGGTAAGTGGGCCATACGGGCGTTCGCCGTCACGCAAAATGCGACCGTTGAAGGTTGGGCCAGACGGTTCGTTCTGTGATGAAGGTACGAGTTCTTTCTTGAGCATCATTCCAAAAATTTGCCACATTTGTTCATACTTTTCGATGACAATTCACACGTCGGCCGATTTCCCACCTTTTCAGAACACATCCTCTCTGCTAGCTTCAATCGCATGCCTGTTTACTCGTCAAAGGATCGTGCGCCTCGAATTCTGATCATTAAATTGAGTTCCGTAGGCGACATTTTACACGCGTTACCCACCGTCAATGCACTCAAGCGTTACATGAACGCCGAAATCGACTGGGTCGTTCAGCGTGAATTTGTCGATCTGGTCGATTGCTTTCCCGACGTCAACTGCGTCATCCCGTTTCCACGTCGCGGCTTCCTTAAACATGGCGGAAAATTTATTCGCGAACTACGCAGCCATGATTACCACATCGTGATCGACCTGCAGGGCCTGATGAAAAGCGCCCTCATCGCGCGCCTTGCCAGAGCACCTCGAAAAATTGGCCCTTCCTTCAATAGGGAAGGCGCCCACCTGTTCTACCACGAAGTCGCTGGCGAGCGGGATCTGACACGCCACGCCATCGACCAGAATCTGGACGTTTTGCGCCTACTGAATCAAGACGTCAGTGATCCGGTCTTCAATGCTGTTTTCCCAGAACCGAACCCACCCTTGTCTGGACCACGCCCTTGGATCGCGATGGCGCCATGTTCACGTTGGCAATCGAAAGACTGGCCCGCCGATAGCTTCGCAAAACTATCCGAACAGTTGCTCAAGGCCACGGGTGGCACCATTTTCTTTATGGGAGCGCCCGGAGATCGCGAGATTTGCGCCAACCTGCAGCGGAGTGTGAAGGGCAATGCTTACAATCTTGCGGGGTTGCATACCTTGCCGGAATCCGGTGGGGTACTGCGTCAGGTCGATGTTCTCGTGGCCAATGACTCGGGCCCGGCGCATCTAGGATGCGCAGCGGGCGTTCCGACGGTGACGCTTTTTGGTCCAACTGACGAGAACCGCACAGGGCCCTACGGCGATCAGCATGTCGTCATTCGAGCAGAAGAGCCCTGCTTCCCATGCTACGACCGCGTATGTAAGCGGACAGCAGGCGGGTGCATGAAGACCATTACACCCGACCGCGTTGCACAAGCTGTCATCAAGGTCTTGAAACGCGCTGAATCGTAAGCGTCCAGCAACCGCTTAGTGTTTAAAGCTGCGTTGTCCCGTAAAGACCATGGCCACGTTCTCTTCGTTGCAGGCTTCAATCACCTCAAAGTCGCGCATTGAACCGCCAGGCTGAACGACCGACGAAACGCCTTCGCGAATACCTACCTCGACACCGTCGCGGAACGGAAAGAATGCATCAGAAACCATTGCGCTGCCAATGAGGCCACCTTTAAGTGCCGTGACCTCTTCGTCGATGCCGGATTTCTCCGATCCCTCTTCGAGCGAATTATAGGGGCTCTGAAAACGTTCCCAACTGAATCGGTCGGCCAGTTTGCGATAGGCCTTGTCGCGCGCGATCTCTGCGACACCCACACGGTCCTGTTCACCGGTACCAATGCCAACGGTAACGCCGTCTTTGACATAAATAACAGAGTTGCTCGTCACACCCGCTTCAACAAGCCAACCAAAAACGAGATCATCGTATTCTGAATCGGTTGGTTCGCGGGAAATGGCAAAGTCCTTACCTTTATATGTGGCTGTCGCGGCGAGAAGTCCATCGCGTGTGCGCACTTCGGGCACAAACGACAATTGTGCGACAAGCCCGCCATCCATGAGGGACTTAAAATCAACGAAACGTTGCCCAACAAAATTCGCAAGGCGCTCCATGTTCTTAATCTGGAGGACGCGCAGGTTCTTCCGTTTGGCAAAACACTCCATCACACCAGGTGCATAGCTTGGTGCAACCACCACTTCAGCGTAGTTCGCGCAGATCGCCTTTGCGGTATCCAGGTCGACCTCACGGTTGAGACCAATTGCCCCTCCGAATGCAGCCAAGCGGTCGGCCATGTTGGCGCGTTCATAGGCTTCACACAAGGTCGCGCCTTTAGCGACGCCGCATGGATTGTTGTGCTTTAGGATAGCCACACAAGGCGTATCCATGAGGTAGCGCAGAATGTTGAGAGCGTTATCAGCATCCGTGATGTTTGTTTTTCCCGGGTGTTTACCGGACTGCAGAAGTTCAACATCGGATGCGAGGTGCTGACCCGATTGAATGCATTCAACCTCACCCAGTTGAAGATTTCCATTAACAAGTTTGTAAACGGCGGCTTCCTGCCCAGGGTTTTCGCCGTAGCGTAATCCCTTTTCAACGTCATCGATCCGCCATGAAACTTTTTCATAAACAAGGGTTTGACGTCCCTTGTCATCGACAAAAGCGATTTCCATGGATTTAGGGAAATGATCATCCATGATTGTTTTATAGGCGGCCATGAAATCAGGGTTACTCATTCGAAAGCTCCAGCGCTGGTATTGAAATTTGTGGGGTGAATCGAGTGGAAGTAATTAGCGGATCGCAGTGACATCAGGCAAGCCCAATCGCATTCGAACGCATATTGCTAAGCGGGAGCATCCCCCGTAAGGCATGGCTCTCACGCGGTCTACAACAATTCCGCAGCAATGGCCGCCAGTTGACTTCGTTCACTTTCATTCAGAATGACATGGCCATGGACCGACTGGTCCTTGATGCGGTGTCAGGTTCTGCGCCTCATCAATGATCACATGCGGCCCAAAAATAGACCGACCGCGCATGTACGTCAACGCTTCAAGCTCAAGCACATTTTCTCGAATGAGTTTCTCAATCTTCTCCTGCGCACTTGCACGAGTTTTTCGCTTCGTTTTTGTGGGTATTTCCGTATCGTCGCGTAATAGAAATGCCAGATTACCAAAAATGGGCTGCATCCAATGCGAAATCTTTTCTCCCTTGGCTCTCGAAAGATAGCCGATGTCTTTGCCCATTGGAATAATAGGGCGGGATACGAGGATGTGATCATAGCGGCGCAGACGCAACGTCGTGTGCAGCGCGGCGGCTAGGGCCAGCAGCGTCTTTCCTGTGCCCGCCTTTCCGACGAGTGTTACAAACGTAATGGCCGGATCCATTAAAAGCTCAAGTGCCATGCGCTGTTCTTTGTTTCGTGCAACAACACCCACGCCGTTTCGGATTGCTTTGAGAAATGTCTGAGTGTTTACGGTTCAACGACGCGTGCCGAGCCCGTACATTTCAGATGGTTCTCATCACGCAGCATAACAAACTGATTGGGATGACCTCCCATAGCACGATTTTCGACAGTGGTTTCCTTGAAAAGGAGTCCATAAAATCAGCGCTGACGGTAGCCTCAGCGTAGCCACTGTAAAGTTTATCAAATTTGATTTTCTGCTTTTCGAAATCGACGGCGCGCAGCCCCAATCCATCAGCTTTGAGACGCGCATTGATGTCTTCGGTCACAAAAACAACGACGCTTACGTTTGTGCTCAAATCATACGCCAAGCGTAGTATCCGATGGTCAGGCAGATTGGGCGCGAGATCCATTTTAGCAATATTGGGGGGCGCGGGCAAAATGCGAAGGCGACCACCTTTACTGATCGGAACGCCGTCACGAAAGTGACCTTCTGTGCGCAACTCATCAAACGCCGAATGACTTGGCGCGCATTACGCCCAGTTCGTCGTTTTGATTTCAAAACCGGTTCAACTCTTCGAGCACGGCCATCGGAAGCACGACGTCGTTGTCATCGAAGCTCTCGATGGATTCTGCGTTGTCATGAACAACGTTCGTATCCAGAACAAATGTGTTTTTTACAGGTTACTCCAGAGAGGCTCTTAGGGTTTTTCCAACACAAAAGGGTGAGGCAGTAAATCGGCCAAGGTGTAGCGCTCGACCACATCGGGCGCTTCCACTGTCGAAAGATGAACGAGTAGTTCAGAATCACAGAATTCTTGAAGTACTTGGCGGCAGGCACCGCAAGGGTATGGAATGCGTGCGCCGCTAGCAACAACGGCAATGGCCACAAATGTCGGATGACCTTCGCTGATGGCTTTGGTCAACGCAACGCGTTCGGCGCAGATGGTCAACCCGTACGATGCATTCTCAACATTACACCCTGAAAAAATGCGACCAGAGCGCGTCGCGACGGCGGCCCCAACGCGAAAACCGGAGTAAGGACAGTGGGCGAATTCGGCCGCGCTGGAGGCGGCGTCTAACAGGGCAACGGGATCATATTGCTGCACGGATTATTCTCCTGGTTGTACGGTCTCAATGATTAAGGATCGGGGAGGTATTGTTTTGGATGAAATGATATAGGCGTCTTTGACGTACAATAAGGCCTCGTCGCACGTTTCCTTCGAATTGGCATGAATGGTCGCTAGCACGTCGCCCGCCTGACAGCGTTCGCCAATCGCGACAAGATCAGCGATGCCCACGGCGTGGTCGATCCCGTCTTCCACGCGTGCTCGACCTGCACCCAGCACAATGCCGGCACGCCCGATTTTATCGGCATCGACGGCACTGACGGTTCCTGATGTAGGTGCTGTAATCGTCTCCTGGATACGTGCGACGGGTAACTGCGTTTCAATGTCGCCAACACCGCCATGCAGCGCAACCATCTGCCGAAACCGCGCCAGAGCGGCGCCCGACGTCACGTCATGAAGGAGTTTCTTTTTTGCAGCGGCACGATCGGTTTCACAATTGCTCAACACCAACATCTCCGCCGTTAGCGCGTACGTCAGAGACATCATATCATCGGCGCCTTGTCCGGACAGACCCGCCAGCGTTTCGCGAATTTCAAGAGCATTACCGACGGTGCGCCCGATAGGTGCATTCATGTCCGTAATGAGAGCAGACATGCCTTTGCCCATGCGATGGCCGATCTCGACCATCATACGCGCCAACGCACGCGCATCGTCTACGTTTTTCATAAACGCTCCGCGCCCGCATTTCACATCAAGAACAAGCACGTCTGTACCTTCGGCGAGCTTCTTAGACATGATGCTGGCCGCGATGAGCGGAATAGAAGGGACCGTGGCGGTTACATCACGCAAGGCGTAGAGTTTCTTGTCGGCGGGTACTAACGATGCGGTTTGCCCGGTGATGGAACACCCACATTCGTGTAGAACAGCCAAAAACTCGGCTTCCGACAGATCGCACCTATATCCAGGGATGGATTCGAGCTTATCGAGCGTACCACCCGTAATGCCCAAGCCGCGTCCAGAGATCATGGGCACGTCGATGCCGCTACAAGCTGCGAGGGGGGCGAGCAGGAGAGAAAGCTTATCGCCGATGCCCCCCGTGGAATGCTTGTCCGCTTTCGGACGTGTCAGTGAACTGGTATCGACCAAATCACCCGAATGTAACATGGCATTGGTCAATGCCGTCACTTCATCAAAAGACATGCCCTGAAAATAGATCGCCATCGCAAGGGCCGACATTTGATAATCAGGAATATCGCCAACGGTGTATCCCGTGATAAACGCGCCGATTTCGTCACTCGTAAGCGCGCCCCCATCGCGCTTTTTTTCGATAACCCATTGTGCAAACATGACTTTATGCTACGTGCTCGATCCACAAGGTGTCAATATCTGGCCATCATGCGCTCCAAAGATTGTGCCGAAATGACATAGCGCTGACACGGCTCGCCCATTTTAGCGACAGCTTGACTCACACGTGTCGCTGAGCGGCAGGCCCAGAGGGAAACTTCACTGGGTTTTGGGGCGAAAAGCAGAACTTTTTTGGAATTGTTCGTAATGTGGCATTGCTCTTGCTCGCTAAAGCCATGACGAGAGCATTGACCTAACAGATGGTCCGTGCATAGGCTACAGGCATATTAATAGACAACCTTTTTAGAAAGGAAATACCTCATGATTTTCGATCCCTTCTATATAACCATCATGTTAATCTCGATGGCTATCGCAGGCGCGGCCAGCTTGTTTACAAAATCAACTTTTAAGAAGTACGCCCGCATACCAACGCGTCGAGGCCTGACCGGCGCTCAGGCAGCCCATCGACTGCTACAGAGCAATGGCATAACCGACGTCACTATCGAGCCGATCAAAGGCTTTCTGTCTGACCACTATGACCCGCGCAGCAAGACGCTGCGCCTATCACCAGACGTGTACGGTTCCTCGTCGTTATCGGCCATTGGTGTTGCCTGTCATGAAGCGGGGCATGCACTTCAGCACGCGCACAACTACGCGCCACTGGGCCTCAGATCCGCCTTAGTACCCGCCGCCAACTTCGGCAGTAATGGTGCGTGGATATTCTTGGTTGTCGGTGGTCTTTTCAATTGGCCGGTGCTCATGCAACTTGGTGCGCTGATTTTTGTCGCGGCGGTTGTTTTTTCACTGGTCACACTGCCTGTCGAGTGGGATGCCAGCGCGCGCGCTAAGCGCCTGATGGTGTCTTCAGGCATCGTCGAAGCGCAGGAAGGCGCTGCGGTCGGGCGCGTACTGGATGCCGCGTTTTTGACCTACATTGCTGCCGCGATCACAGCAATCCTACATTTACTCTACTTTCTGACGCGCGCGGGCTTGCTCGGTGGGCGGGATTAATGCTTGTCTCCAACACGCGCGTCGGGCTATTCTAAACGTTTGATAGAGAAAGCATTATTCGTTCTCGGGATCCGGTGAGCCTGCACCTCGGTGCAAGCAATTCCGAACCGGCGGTATAGTCCGCGACCCCGACGCCTCGTGCGTCGACACGGGTGGATACGGTGAAATTCCGTAACCGACAGTAAAGTCTGGAAGGGAGAGAACATCCGACACGGGCGAAGCCTCGCGCTTCCGCCTTGGGTGTGCTGTCCCCACCGAGTTTCGTTTTTGTTTTCAACAGAACGACAAACACAGAAACATATTCGGTATGACCGCAGCAGATACAAAAGCCACGCCCCACGAAACGCTGGACGAAGACACGCTCTTTGACAGCGTTGAGTCTGTCATTGAAGCCGTACGCCAAGGCGAGATCGTCATCGTCACTGACGATGCCAATCGCGAAAACGAAGGCGACTTCATCATGGCGGGTGAATGTGTTTCCGAGACTGCCATCAACTTCATGGCCCAGCACGGACGCGGTTTGATCTGCACAACGGCAACGCGCGACCGACTCGCGGATCTTGGACTTTCCCGCATGCGCACCAAAGGAAAAGGCGACCCCTTCAATACCGCCTTCATGGATTCCGTCGACGCCGCCACCGGCATATCCACGGGCATAAGCGCACGGGATCGCGCGGAGACCATTCGCCTGATCGTCAATGATGACAGCGTCCCGAACGATCTGGTCAGCCCGGGCCACATGTTCCCAATCGAAGCACTGGCTGGCGGCGTGCTTGTACGCGCCGGCCATACCGAGGCCTCCGTGGATCTCGCTGTCCAGGCCGGTTATAAACCCGTCGGTGTAATTTGCGAAATTTTGAAACCGAATGGCGAAATGGCTCGCGTGCCTGAATTGCGCGCTCTGGCCGATACGCATGGACTGCGCATGACGAGTGTCGCAGCGCTGATTGCGTACCGCCGCAAGCGTGAACGCCTTATCGAATTTCTACATGAAGTGCACATGCCAACCCATGTTGGTGATTTCAGAATGCACTTGTATCGATCGCATGCAGACAATGAAAACCACCTTGCTTTGGTACGCGGTGATATCACCACGGACGAGCCTGTTCTGATTCGTGTGCATAGCGAATGCCTGACGGGTGACGTGTTTGGCTCAATGCGTTGCGACTGTGGCCAACAATTGCAGGAGGCCATGCGCATGGTGGCACGAGAAGACCGCGGCGTCATCCTCTACATGCGCCAGGAGGGAAGGGGAATCGGCCTAGCCAACAAAATTCACGCTTACCATTTGCAAGAACAGGGAATGGACACCGTCGAGGCCAACCAACACCTTGGCTTTGATGCGGACTTACGTGAATATGGCGTCGGCGCGCAGATCATCACTGACCTTGGCATAAAGAGCATGCGGTTGATCACAAACAACCCACGAAAAATTATTGGATTAGAAGCACACGGCCTGGAGATTGCCGAACGTGTCTCGCTCGTTCTGCCGCCGACCGAACACAATGCGGACTATTTGAAGGCCAAACAGGAGAAGCTCGGGCACTTGCTCTGGTAACTCACAACAACGACGATCAAATGACTCAGACCACCATAGATTCAAAACTTGATGCAGAAGGCTGGCGTTTTGCCATCGTCGTCAGCCGTTACAACGACTTTTTGACGAACCAACTTCTGGATGCCGTCACGAAGACGCTTTCCGCCGCTGGCGCTAGCCCGGACAACATTCTCGTCGTGAAGGTACCCGGCTCAGACGAAACACCATTGGCCGCCGAAAAATTAGCGCGCTGCGCGCAGGCCGACGCCATCATCGCGCTCGGCGTCGTCATTGAAGGCGAAACCGCGCACGCCGACATTATTACGCACAATTGCTCTCACAGTCTGGCGCGTATCGCATCCACCTATGACTTGCCCGTCATCAACGGCGTCATTTCAGCACGCAGCATGGCACAAGCCGTTGCACGTGCAGAAAAACGTGGACAACATTTTGCGGAAGCCGCGATTCACATGCTACAAACGTACAGCGCGATTCAAAAGCGCACGCCAATTATTGATACCTGATCATAAGGACCCGACATGAACAATGATACAATGAGCCATACACGTCGCCACTGCCGCGAATGGTGCGTCCAGCTCCTTTTCCAACTGGACTTTCAAACACCCGAAGACATGGACGTCTTTTTTGCAAATTTTTGGGCAGACCACCCACAACCCAATCAACCCACACGTGACTTCACGCAGCAACTGATGCTCGATGTGTGCGAACACAAAGAGGAACTCGACGCTTTAATCAGCGGTGCTTCTAAGCAGTGGAACATTGAACGTATGGGTGTCGTCGACCGTAATGTGATTCGCTTAGCGATTTACGAAATAAACCATCGCCCTGACGTCCCGGCGGCAGTGAGCATCAATGAAGCCGTTGATATTGCCAACTATTTCAGTGACGACGACTCGAGTCGGTTTGTGAATGGAATTTTAGACCAGATTTTACGTAACCATTCGGGAGCCTCCGATCGTGAGGATCCCGTGACACCAGGCTAACACCCCACGCGTGGTTGCCCGTCACGCACGCGAACGATGCAAAGATGACACACGGTACAGCACAAGACAGCTCATGGATGACGCGCGCTCTGCTTAATGCCCGAAAGGCAGAAGGGCTGACCCGTCCAAATCCCCCCGTAGGTGCCGTACTTGTCAAAAGAGGCAAATGGATCGCAGATGGCGTCCACCGTGGCGCTGGTCAGGCACACGCAGAAGTCAATGCCATCGCAAACGCAGGCGATGCCAAGCGCCTCCAAGGCAGCACGCTTTATGTCACACTAGAACCCTGTTCAACCAAAGGACGGACAGGCGCATGCACACAAGCCATCATCGACGCAGGTGTGGCGCGCGTTGTCTACAGCGTTCGCGACCCAAACCCAGCACATACCGGGCGAGCTCGTCGCAGCCTGAAACGGGCCGGCATCGCCGTCACCGAACATGTCATGCAGGAGGATGGTCAACAGTTGATCACCCCGTTTGCCCATTGGGTGAAACATCAACGGCCGCACCTCAGGCTCAAAGTGGCGGCGACCCTGGACGGACGCCTTGCCGATCGCAACAGCCAATCGCAATGGATCTCCTCGTCCGCATCACGCGGGCACGTTCAAAACATGCGCAAAGCGGCTGACGCCGTCATGATCGGCGTTGGAACGGCGATTGCCGATGACCCGTCGCTTCTATACCGACGTGCCCCACGGCAGAACCGTGTCAGAATCATTGTCGACACACACGGCCGACTTCCCCTTGCATCACAAGTGCTCAATGATGCATTTGCCGCGCGCACCATCGTTGCGACAACAACGTTGGCCGACCCTAAACACTTACAAGGCATACGCGCGAAAGGTGCCAGTGCCTGGATACTACCGCTGTGTCAGAACCGTGTATCGCTTCGTCAACTGATGCGACGGCTCGGTCGCGAAGGAATCCTTTCGGTGCTGTGCGAGGGTGGGGGAAGTATCGCACATGGACTCATGCAATGTGATCTCGTCGATGAGCTGCACACCTTCCTCGCACCCAAATGCCTTGGCGGTGAAGGTCTCGCGATGTTCGCGGGACAGGGCTGGACCTTAGGGACGGCACCCACCTTTACCTTTTCAGATGTTCGTCGCATCGGCCCGGACATTCTCGTCGTCGCAACGCGACAAGGAGCTTAAAAACATGTTCACAGGCTTAATCGAAAAAACGGGCGTACTAGAAAACATCACGCCCGACAAAGAAGGCTCTCGACTCTGTATTCGAATGACCGAAGCATGGTCCGACAGCGACCCTGTCATACTCGGTGAAAGCATTGCCGTGAACGGCGTCTGCTTAACCGTGACCGCTACGGATCAGTACAGCTTTCACGTCGACGTTCTTAAGGAGACGCTTGATGTCACGACTCTGGGTGGCATCGCTACGGGAACAACAGTCAACCTGGAACGCGCCATGCAGGCCAATGCACGATTCGGTGGGCACATGGTCAGTGGGCACGTTGATGGCGTAGGCAGCGTCGACGCTATAACGCCGCTCGGCCGCGACCATAAATTACGGATTGCATGCAGCAAGACGCTGCTCGCGGGCATCGTCTCCAAAGGATCACTTGCGGTCGACGGGATCAGTTTGACCGTTGCTGCCCTTGACGACACAGGTGTCGACATCCATGTCATCCCTGTGACGTGGACAGCCACCAATGTGCACAAATTCTCGGTCCACACGCAGGTCAATCTCGAGACCGACCTGCTTGGCAAATACGTCCAGCAAGCCGTACGGCTAAACAAACTATAGTAGCCTTTTGATGAATAATGATCTTTATCTCAGCGTCCAGTTGACAGCAGCGCATGCCTTCTATATGTTCTGCGGGATCGAATATAAAAGAAAAAGGAACGATCTTGACTACGATTGAACAACTGCTCGGCCTTCAGGAACAAGACATACGTATTAACGAAATACGGAAAGTACTCACAGATATACCTGAGCGGAAGAAGCTGGAAGAGGCTCGTTTAGACGATCAAAAATCCGCCGTGGCCGAAGCCGACGAGGCCCACAAGCACAAACAATCAGAATCCAAGCAGAACGAATTGGACATTCAGGCTCACAAAGAGCGAATGGCCAAACTGCGTACGCAACAAATGTCTTTGAAGACCAATCAGGAATTCAAGGCGATGGACAAGGAAATCAAGTCCATCGAGACCGAAATTTCCGGTGTTGAAGACAGAGAAATCGTTCTCATGAGCGAACTCGACGCCACCGGTTCCGTTCTTGAAGAGAAAAACGCAGTGCTCCAGAATGACGCAACGCGCGTCAATGCCGACTTGGGAGAATGGGATTCACGTGCAGCCGAGATGGAGGCTGAATTGAAGACCTTGCAGGATGCACGCGATGCCGACGCCGCACTCATTGAAGAGAAACTTTTTCTAGCCCGCTACGAAACCATCATTGTACGTAAGCAGCCCGCCATTGCACCGCTTGAAAATGGCATCTGCGGTGGTTGTTTCATGCAACTCCCTCCTTATGTCGGACACGACATTCGCAAGGCACAAGCACCCGTCTCTTGCAACTTCTGCGCACGCCTGCTCTATATCGCCTAAAAAGGGTTTCGCGGAAAAACGCGCCCCATGTTGAGCATCAATGCTCGGCTTCAGTCTCACGGCGCAGCACATTTTTCTCGCGAGCGCAGGCGTCACACTCTATGCTTTCTTCGCTGTTGAGAGTTCCTGGTCGCTGTTTAGCACGTTTCGGCGTGATGTGCAGAGGAAAGTCCGGACTCTGTAGGGCAGGGCGCCCCGGGATTACGGTTACCGTACGAACCGGGGGACGTGGTGTTTAAGCATCATGGACGGAAAGTGCCACAGAGAATATACCGCCGATGGTCGCCGATGGTGAACATCGGTAAGGGTGAAAAGGTGGTGTAAGAGACCACCGGGTTGTGCCGAGAGGCCGATCGCATGGCAAACCCCGCTTGGAGCAAGGTCAAATAGGAAGTAAGCAGCTGCCCGCTGCAAGGCATGCTTCGGCACGTGAGAACTTCGGGTTGATCGCAATAGATAAATGATTGGGCCCGCTTCGGCGGAGAACAGAATCCGGCTTACGGCTCTCAACAGCACTTTTACCATTGCCTATGGCACGGTAGGGCGGTTTTAGGTGAAACGACAACCGACGCGAGCAGTTAATGAATGAGCGTTTTAAAAACATGAACTGGCAACTGGCCACCGCGTGCGCACTGTGCGCGGCAGCGGTCGTGCAATCAGCTCTTTCCTTCTCCGCATCGTCAGGAATCGGCGAAGCGCTGAAAAATCAGACGCGCGACGACGCAGGCGAGCGGACAACAGCGCGCGTGACACGACCCGAACCGGCCGACATCGACGACGCCGATTGGACTCCTTTTCAGAATGTGGGTCGTGACATTTCCGCCATACAAGATCGCCTGTCGAAACGGTTTCGCCTGGCCGGAACCTTCTTTATGTACACCCAAAAAGGGAGCTATTTACGCAAAGCCATCGTCGATGATTTAGTAGCTAAAAAGCAGCGGATCGTGGCCGAAGGCGATGGTCTGGATGAGCTATTCATTACCCGAATCCTGAGAGACCGTCTCATCGTTCGTGACGAGGCCGGACGTGAAATTGAAATCTGGCAGAGCAGTGGTATCGAGGATTCGAGCGGCGCCCCTAGCAATACCCTACAAGATCAGTCAAGTATAGACCGTGCTGCGCTGGCGGCTTTCGGTGGAAAGTATACTGGCGAGAATCGTTGGTCCTTTGAGCGCAGTAGCTTGCTTCGCTATTACAAGACCTTGCTCGACAATCCTGATCGCCTTGTACGTGTATTTGACTCCATGAAACCCGTCTATAATGACGAAAAGAAGATCGATGGCTATCGTGTTGCCATTGAAGGCGAGAGAGAATTTTTTGCAGCCGTCGGTTTGCGCGAAGGCGATGTTGTACGAACGGTCAACGAGGTACGCATGACAAATCGTCGCCGGGCCGAACACTTCATCAAGAATTTCGCCCTGGGTCGTAACTCGGCATTCATCCTTGAAGTTGATCGAAAGGGCGATCTCGCCAAACAAATCTATCAAATGAAGTAGTCAGGTGATTTTAATTTTTCAATTCTCAGCGACTTAACTTTTCGACCTAAGGCGGCAGCCCTAAACGCATAGGGTGAACATTCAAGCTGACTCGGCTACGGAATCGCGCAGACCGTCGTAAATCGACATAACCTTAGTCGAATACGACGCTCCACGTTTACGGCAGCTCGCAAAGCCCACACACCTTTTCCACACACCTTTGAAGCAGCCCTCGCGCAACCGCTTGGACGTCACTTACGAGCTCTGGAGCTGAACGAAACCTGTGAGCAGAAACCAAGACGGTCCTTAAATGAATATGTGACATTGCGACCGACAGGTGAGGAGCGCACGGCGGGTGCCAGTCGGAATCACGGATCGGCGCCGTGACACATGATGCGTCAGACACAGCAACATCTTTCATAAAGCAGCACAAATGGGTATTTGGGATATCACGAGGGGCTGACCGCCGGTTGCTTGCGCACTTCATCAACGTCGCATAATATATCTTATGTCTAGTCAGGTGTGGCTTTTTGGGTGGAAAATCGCGATATATGGGTCAATTTGAGTTCCGCACGCAGAACTCAAGCACAAGCAACGATCACGGAAAATAGCCTGTGGAACACACGGCTATATACCAACCCATGTGCTAGCTAGCCTGAATTATTCACGAACCCATCGACAGTAGTCACAACACCATGAACACCAGAGTTTAAACCACGGATTACACGGATGGCACGGATTTTAGGAACTGTTCTACTTCTATCCGTGGAATCAGTGTAATCCGTGGTCTTCTTCGTTTCGCAAAATGTAGATGAATAAATCAGGCTAAAGACTCCGGAAATACCGACTATGGAAGACAATCTCCGCTCGTTCCTCGCTTCGATTGAACTACAAAGGAACGGTGCATTGGCCCTTTGTAGTTCAATCGAAGCGAGGAACGAGCGGAGATTGTCTGAATGTCCAACTGCAGCCTCACAGCCTACATCATCAGATTGGCAACCTACAAATCATCCATAGATGAGACCATCGTCGCCTGGCCAATCACAATATTAGCGTTTCAGGCCCCAGCGCGATGAAACCGGCCAATAAACCAGCACGGCTGGTCCAACGAGGTTTTTCTCAGGGACCTGCCCCCAATAGCGGCTGTCTCTGCTATTGCGCGTGTTGTCGCCCATGGCAAAGTACTCGCCCTCCCCCAGTTTGAAATCCTTCGAATACGCGCCACTGACGACATAACCCGCAGGATACGGTGGTTTAACGTTCGCGATTCGCATGATGGTTTCTGGAGCGGTCAACGGGACGCCATCAATTTCTACCGTGGGCGAAACAATGTTAAGGACCTCATTCGGCATTCCGATCATGCGCTTGATATAATGCGTTGACATGGCACGCCCATTTTTGTCGCGCGGCAGTGTTTCTTCAAGGGCATCCATATCATCCGTCTTGAAGACCATAATTTGGCCGCGTTTCGGGCGCTGAAGGTTCCAGCGTACCTTGTCAACGAACACATGATCACCAGCCACCTTATGTCCACGCCAGAGCACCGTCCCCTTCTCCACATACGCCCCATCGGCGGGAAGCTGAACATAGTTGGCGGCCGGAACCTCGTAGCGTTGACCCGAAATGGAAAAATGAAATTTGGATTCAACAGGGTACGAAACCTTGCCGCTTACCGGTCCATTGCTCTGCAGCACCTTGCCCTCCACAGGGATCTGATCCGCATTCGCTGGTGAAAAAGGGAAGGTGTATTCCCCAATTCGAATATCGACAGGAACGTCATGATATCGAATAGCGCCGCTTCGCAAGGCAACCTTTTCTTTGTACGTTTTCCCCGTCACGATCCACTTAAAGGGTCGCAACACAACGGCGTCGAAAAGTCCCTTCTGAGGTGTCGGAACCTCCGTAATTCCATACAGCGTGGGCTGCATGGATCCGGTTGGAATCTTGAACGGTTGAATAAAATAGGTTCGTGCTGCCATAGCAACCGCAATGGCCACGGCAATGATCTCAAGATTTTCGCGTAAGCCGGAATGTTTGCGCTCAGCAAAAAGGGTAGACGCATGATCATACAGGGCCTGACGCGCATCACCAATGGCGTCGCCATTGCCGGACTTCAGCGCCTTCCTGAGACCAACTTCCCGTTCACGGCATTGCGTCACTTTGTCGTTCGCCAAGACATCTTCGCGCATACGGCGAAGGTGTATCACGTGTCGCAAAAACTCTCGTGTCTGCTTTTTCTGCCGATGTAACCGATACATGTTTATGATGTTCATAATGATACTAGTCGTTGCTGGTCCTGAGAACGGACACAAATGCTTTGTGCGGCACATTGACCTGGCCGAAAGCCTTCATGCGTTTTTTTCCTGCTTTCTGTTTCTTTAAAAGCTTCTGCTTGCGCGTCACATCACCGCCATAAAGCTTAGCTGTCACATCTTTACGGAAAGCACGAATGGTTTCACGTGCCACAATGCTTCCGTTCAGCGCGGCCTGCACCGGAATGGCAAACATGTGTGGCGGAATTGCATCTTTCAAGGCCTTACAGATCTGGCGTCCACGCGTGGTGGCTTTGGTGCGGTGAACCAGGCACGAAAATGCATCAATGGGTTCGCTATTCAACAGGATATCGAGTTTGACGATGTCACTGATCTCAAAGCCCGCATATTCGTAGTCCATGGACGCATAGCCCCGGGTCACGCTCTTCAGCGTATCATGAAAATCGATGACGATTTCATTGAGCGGCATGCGACACGTCAACATCACACGGCGGGCATCCATGGAATCGGTACGCGTGACTTCACCGCGTTTATCCATAACCAACTTCATGATCTCACCAATGAATTCGCTGGGCGAAATGATGAACGCTTTAATGATTGGTTCTTCAATCGTTTCAATGCGCGTTGGATCAGGAAGATCTGTCGGGTTGTCGACTTCAATGAGTTCCTGATTCTTCAATAAGACGCGATAGATAACGGCGGGATGCGTCGTGATGACATCGATACCGAATTCGCGCGACAATCGTTCCTGCGTCACTTCCATGTGCAGAAGCCCCAGAAATCCACAGCGAAAGCCCAATCCCAGCGCTAGCGACGTCTCGGGATGAAACGTGAACGCGGAGTCATTGATACTGAGCTTTTCAAGGCTCTGGCGGAACTTTTCGTAATCACTCGTGTCCGCCGGATAGATCCCGCTGAACACCATTGAGCGCACTTCTTGGAAGCCCGGCAAAGCCTCGGCAGCAGGACGAATACTTCCGGTGACGGTATCGCCGATCAAAATATCAGATGCGGATTTGATCGCACCGATCATGTAGCCCACGCTGCCAGCCTTCAGGCTGCTGCATGCTTTCATTTCAGGTGCGAATATGCCCACTTCTTTGACTTCGGTATCATTGCCGGAGCTCATAAACCGAACGCGGTCGCGTGGATTCAACACGCCATCAATGACACGTACATACGTGACAACGCCACGAAAGGGATCGTAAACAGAGTCAAACACCAGGGCTCGTAGCGGCTTTTCATCACGATCCAGCGGCGGATGCGGAATACCCTTCACAACAGCCTCCATCAACGCTTCGACACCGACTCCGGTTTTCGCACTAATAGAAAGAATGCCTGTTGCGTCCACACCGAGCACTTCCTCGATCTGCTCAGCCGTCTCGTCGACATTCGCATTGGGGAGATCGACCTTGTTCAGCACGGGGATGATTTCAAGACCGCGATCGACTGCAAGATAGGTATTGGCGACGGTTTGTGCTTCGACGCCCTGCGCCGCGTCCACGACCAGTAAGGCGCCCTCGCAAGCCGCCATGCTGCGGGATACTTCGTATGAGAAATCGACGTGTCCGGGTGTGTCGATCAGATTGAACTGATAAATTTCCCCATCGTCGGCTTTGTACGTCATGGTCACGGGGTGTGACTTAATGGTAATGCCTCGCTCACGCTCCAGATCCATATTGTCTAAGAGTTGGTCGCGAAATTCGCGATCGGTTACCGTGTCGGTCATTTGCAGCATACGGTCCGCAAGTGTGGACTTGCCGTGATCAATATGCGCGATGATGCAAAAATTGCGTACCTTCGAAGTGTCTATATTCATAGGGAGGGTCTTAGGCGACTACGGATTGAGCGCGTTCACGCATGCTGGTGATCTCAGCCGCCATGTCGCTGGAGCGGTATAAAAATGTTCCCGCGACGAGCAGGTTCGCCCCGTGGGCCACGCAGTCCATGGCGGTTTCACGCCCCACGCCACCATCGACCATAATATCAAGTTCGGTCAGTTGGCGCGCATTGGCCATGTCACGTATTTCCCTGATTTTGGGAAGGACTTCAGGCATGAAAGCCTGGCCGCCATAGCCTGGTTGTACGGTCATACACAGAACTTCGTCGACATCATCCAAGTAAGATTCGATGGTCGAAGCGGGTGTCTGAGGATTGAGTGTAATTCCGGGACGCACCCCCAGTTCGCGAATACGCTTGAGCCCATCAGCGATATCGCCGTCTGACTCGATATGAATAAGCAACGAATCTGCACCCGCGTCGATGAAATGCGTGATGTAGTCGCAGGGATTGAGCAGCATCAAATGCACGCTTAACGGGATCTTGACGCTTTGCCTGACCATGTCAACGATGGCCGGCCCCATGCTGATGTTTGGCACGAAAACCCCATCCATAATATCCAAATGCAGCGCGTCTGCGCCGGCGTCTTCTGCCCGTTTGGCCTCGTCAGCGAGGTGTCCCATATCGGCAGCAAGTAATGAAGGAAGGATCTGAAATTTCATGGCCGCGCAGTATGCCAGATCAATAGGACACCTTCCAGAGAAAAAGGCCTTGAGGAGGCGCTGTTGGCACATCGGGCCGACGCACAAGAGCCTGTTGAACCTCGCGAATGGAGTCGGGTGTGACGGCCCCCTCCCCTACGCGAACAAGATAACCGACGATGCTTCGGACCATTTTATAGAGAAACCCTTCACCAACAGCGCGAATTTCAACCTCATGGCCCCGTCGCCGAACGTCCAAACGCATTAGATTGCGGACATGCGTTTCAAGTTCACGGCGCGAGTTGGCCGTAAAGGCACTGAAATCCAGGCGTCCGACAAGGTGTAAAGCGGCCACCTGCATTGCATCGACGTCGAGTCGGTGCCGTAGATGCGTTCGAAAATAGCGTCGATCCGGCGGCATCACCTCGTCGTTCCATATGAAATAGCGATATTCTTTACTGATGGCATCGCGGCGGGCATCAAAGTCGGCCCGCGTGCGCCGCACGTTCATCACGCGAACATCCTGCTCCAGAGTCGCATTCATGGCTCGACGCAAATCCGCGTCCTTCCAGGCATTGGCTAAGTCAAAATGAATCACTTGACCTCTGGCATGAACGCCCTGATCCGTGCGGCCACTCCCATATGTGGATACCGCCTTGGTCGTCAGGGAATGCAGTACGTCATTGATCGATTGTTGTACGCCGTGACCGTTTTGCTGAATCTGCCAACCGGCGTAATTGGTACCATCATAGGAAATTGTGGCGCGATAGCGTGGCATAAGAACTCAGTAAGATGGCGGCAGCATATCGTTCTGAAAATGCTTCGAATCCAGATACCCTTGCAGGATGGACTGCGCGGCCAGTTTGTCGATTTTGGATTTTCGTTGCTTGCGACTGAGATCGGCGCGGATCATTTCGCGTTCAGCACCAACGGACGACAAGCGTTCGTCCCAGGTCTCAACCGTGAGCTTCGTGGCCTTTGCCAGTTCCGCCGCGAACGTCATCGCTTCATCGGTCATGGCGCTGTGTGTGCCATCCATGCTCAATGGCTTGCCGACAACAATGGTTTCGATCTCATGCTCAAGACAAAGCGCCTTAAGATCCTTCAGCACCTGTTTACGGCCGCGCACCTGCAACACATCGAGCGGCGACGCGAACGCATGAAAAGGATCGCTCAACGCGAGTCCGATCCTGACCGTCCCGTAATCAATGCCGAGCAATCGTGACATGTAAACCTTTCCGCCGGCGCCTGTTACAGCAGTCCGTCGTATCCCCCACGCTTCTGAAGAGACTGGACGATGGCCTTGACATCCTGCGCACGATCTTTTGCGCAAACAAGCGTTGCGTTGGCAGCCTGTACGACGACCAGATCATTAACCCCGATCAACGCCGTTAGGCGCTCCTCTGAAACAACAATGTTATTTGTCGAATCGAGTGATTCATAATCGCCCAGAACAACATTGCCTGTGACGTCGGCAGGGAAATGCTCTTGTAAGGCGGGCCAAGATCCAACGTCATCCCAGCGAAAAGTCCCTTTCGCCATAATAATGTTATTGGCCTTCTCCATAATCGCGAAATCGATGGAAATCTTATCCAGTTTGCCGTATTCCTCGGCCAAGGCGGCATCAAACGTATCCTTGTCGACATGCTCAAGCATCGCGTTCGCCATGGCTGAAACCGGAGCATGATGCGCTTCAAGTGAACGTAAAATGGCCTTCACGGACCACACGAACATGCCGGAGTTCCAGTAAAAGTTTCCGGACTCTAAATACCTTTCGGCTGTTGCAAGGTCGGGTTTCTCGACGAATCGCTCGGTATTGAAGAACGCAATCTCCCCGTCATGCGACACAGGCTCACCGGATTCGATGTAGCCAAATCCCGTGGACGGAAAATTAGGGCTGATCCCCATCGTGATCAAGACGTCTTGCTCGACGGCAAGTTGCATGCTTTCACGCAAGGTCGTTTGAAACACATCCAAGTCCCCGATCAGGTGATCTGCCGTGACGACGCAGAAAGCGGCATCGGGGTTACGCGCCTTCACCAGCGCAGCCCCAAGCCCCACCGCTGCCGCGGTGTCACGCCCAATAGGTTCACCAATGATGTTGGCCTTTGGCAGTTCAGGGGCCCCCTGCGCCGTGGCCTCCACAAGTTCCGCACTCGTCACAACAAAGATGTTTCCAGGCGGGACGAGACCCTCGAGACGCTCAATGGCCATTTGAAGTAGCGATTTGCTACCAAAGAGCTTCAAAACCTGTTTCGGAGAGCGCGTCGTACTCAGTGGCCAGAATCGCTCACCTTTGCCACCCGCCATAATCACGGCATATCGATCTTGCGTCATTGACTAGGTCCTTATCTGTAAATGGTGGTGAATCGGCAAGAATAGGCCGTTCCGCAAAAATCATCAAGCCTTGCTTCCATGGAGGCGCGTGAGCGTGTGGGTACCTGAATCACGAACGTTGCGTTGTATCCGTAGGCGAACCGCGGGGTCGGCGAGCAGCTTTTCCAAACACTCACACTCACACACGGGTGTAGGACAGAATCTTTGAGATGATGCGGATAAGGGCTTGCGCCCTTCTTTTTTGACGCATATATTGTATCTATATCAGATACATCAAAAAGGAGGTCAACATGGCAAAGGCATTGGCGGAT
>JBLHHU010000019.1:0-24796 GCA_047615735.1 Kiritimatiellia bacterium
CGATCGCACCACCCACAACGGATGGAAGAAGAACACCAACATACTCCTCGTCGGGCATACGACGATGGATTTCGCGACTCAGAGCGATCGACCCAATAAGCGTTTTGCCAAAGGTCAGCTCTTTGCCAGAAGAATCGCCCATGGCCGGACGTCGCCACGCTTTGCGCGCCGTTGTCACGAACGCATGCACCAGGGTTCGATCGGCGCCCTTGCGGGTGTCGTACGCTTCTGCCGCAAGCAGAGAAATACGATCACGAACAGAAAGGGACGAGCTCTCGGTTGGCATGGGCTCGCCGTATGTGATCGAAACAGGGTAAGGAATAACCCGCGGCCATGCGCCAAGCAGATCGCCGTGAAAATAGCTAAAAACACTTCCCCAGGCGCCACCAATGTGTGCGGGAATGATGGGATAGTCTGACCCCTTGAGAATGCGTTCAAGACCGGGCCGGAACTGGCGCATGTTACCGGTCAGCGTTAGACCGCCCTCAGGAAAAAGACACACCAGATAGCCTTCATCCATGGCCGTACGAGCGGCCTTGAGTGATTTAAGGATTTCGCGCGGCGGATCGTTGGGCGCGATTGGGATGACTTTCATGAGTCGAAAAAGGGGATTGAGCCATTTGTTTTCATAGATGCGGCGTATCATCACAAAGCGGATGCGGCGTTGCACCGTTGCGCTCAGCAGAAGGGCGTCAACATAGGTCACGTGATTGGGTGCGATTAATGCGCCTCCTTTAACAGGAATGTGTTCGGCGCCATTGACGTTCACCTTGTAGACAATGCGCGTAATAAACACGACCACGAAGCGAATTAGAAAATCAGGAAGAACAAGTACGGAGGCGACGGTTAACAGCGCGGTCAGCAGCCCAACTACAGTAAAACAGCTTGCCGGTGTGACGTGCCAGACGCCATTCAACAAATAGATAAGTCCAGCCGATATAGCCACACCCGTGAAGCTAAGAAAGTTCTGGCATGCAACGATTTCGCCACGCTGATCGTTTGGGCTCATGAATTGCACAAAAGAGAGTAGGGGAACCACGAACAGTCCCGATCCTAAACCAACAAAAAAGAGCATCACGGCGAATCTGATAAGGGTCGGCTCAAGCACACCCAGAATAATGCAGCATATCGTCAGAATCATGGCGCCAACGGGCACTATGCCGAATTCAATATTACGTCCCGACAGTTTACCCGCGAGCAGAGCGCCGAGTCCGATGCCGATGGCGGCGAGCGGAAACAAATAGCCGCTCTCTTCGATCGTCAGCCCAAGATGGTCAGGACCAAAAAGAAAGACATTCTGTTGAATGAATGCACCTAGAAAAAGAAAATAGGCCGACGCCCAGACCGCCATCGACAGATGACGATTCGGTTGAATCGACTTCATTGTCTTTACGATTTCGATCAAGAAGAGTGGCGAGAAGCGTTTTGTTGACCCGGCAGGTGCCGTCTTGCCAATGCGTAGTGACGCGAGCAAGCCCCCGACCGAAATGACCACGCAGATCATCGCGGGCCGTGTGTAATTCGCGGGGAAAACGATATCCACCAGGAACGATGGCAGAAACGTACCCATGATAATGGCCAAATACGACGCACCAACAAGGTAGCTGTTGGCTTTCGACAAATTCGCTTCGCCAACAATTTCCGGCACGATTCCGTATTTCGACGGTCCGAACAGGGCGCTCTGCGTGCACATCAGAAACAATGTCGCGTACATAAACCAAGTGCTTTGCTGCGCAATAGCGACCGTTCCGAAAAGCATGATGCAGACTTCCATCGCTTTGGTGAAGACGATGATGTTGCGTTTGCTCTTTCGGTCCGCCAGCACGCCGGACGCGTGTGAAAACAAGAGAAAGGGGAGCACAAATACAGCAGAAACGGTGGCAACGATCTGCGTGCGTGCTTCAGACGTGTCGCCGATAACGGCAGTCAGCGCAAAAACAAGAAGCAGTTTAAAGACGTTATCGTTCAGCGCCCCAAGAAACTGCGTCGTATTAAGTGCGTAAAAGGATCGCGATTTTATGGCCTGCTGCATACCGACGGTTCCCCTGTATGAAAGATGGCATACTAAGGCCCATCGCAGCATGCGTCAAATGGATCAGTCGTCAGATTATCATTTCCGGATTCACATCCATTACCCTTGAAAGGTCTTGCGCGACTGGCCTAGAGTTCTCGCGTGAAGTGGATGACACACATTCTTGGAATCGCCGTGCTGAGTGCAGTTACTGCCGGATGCTCGTCGTATGACCGATCTCTGACACGCCAAACACCTGTCGTGACATCGCTGGTCACGACAGGGTACTGCAAATGCAAATCGTGTTGTGGCTGGAAACGCAACTGGTACGGGCGCCCCGTCTTTGCTTATGGCAAACTAAAGGGAAAGCCCAAAAAGGTAGGTGTCACAGCCACCGGCACAAGAGCCAGCAAAGGAACCATTGCCGCTGACCGCCGCGTTTACCCGTTCGGAACGGTGATGTACATCGAGGGCTACGGTTACGGTACGGTGGAAGACGTAGGGGGCGCCATCAAAGGACAACACGTTGACCTCTATTTCCACTCACATCAACAAGCCCGCGAGTGGGGAAAACAAACGAAACAAGTCCGCGTCTGGGTCCTCAACAAGTAAACACTCAGGATTCCGTGGTCTCCCAGGATGGGTGCTCAGCGATCTTAATCATAATCATAATCATGATCGTAATCCTAATCATCAGCAGAGTAGGCCTGCTCGGTATTGGTGTACTAGCCGCAGGCAAAATGAGAAGACACTGAAGCGCGAGGAGAAAACCGGCGGAGCCCGCCGGGCTCCAGGAGGGCTCTTTCACCGCGGACTGTTAACTGGGGACTGACCTGAATGCTGCTACTTTAAGCCATCCGTACATTGTTTCTACGGCACGGTTAAGAATTTCACAGAAGATCGCAAAGGACACGAAGGAAAGAACCCTCCTTCGCGCTCCGCGCTACGGCGGGCAAGCCGGCGGAGCCCACCGGGCTCCAATGTTGGATCGCGTAACCCAGTCCCTCCTGTTCCGCTTGGAGCCCGGTGGGCCCCGCCGGCAGCAGTGGTTGAGCCTTTGCGTCCTTCGCGACCTTCTGTAAATGGTTTTAGATTTTGATGCTGGAAGAGCTTAAGCTAGCAGCATTCGGGACTGACCTAAGTTTTTCAACTTTGGAGCCCGGCGGGCTCCGCCGGATCTTTATGGCTTAAGTCACGCTTCCCAAATTCCCTCACGCTAATCGAATGGTTTGTCCACTTTTTCCGTGCAGGCCCAAGAAGGCACTAATTACGATGACGAGCAGGATTACGATTAGGATTGGGAAACTCCTTGAGGCAGAAGTAAACACTCAGCTTACCGTCGTCTCCCAGGACGGGTTCTCAGGCAACAACGCATCAAACTCGGCATTGAGTCTCTGTTGATAAGCGGGGTCAAAGGAGCCGTCCATAAATCGCCCGTAGGTCTCGTCGTGGAAACGCTTCCATGAGTCGTCTTCCTGTCCGGGGTTAATCGGGTAAAACCACGCGCCGCCGGCCTCTGCGGCCACGCGATCGCCTACGGCGTCGCCAATCATGAGTACCCGAGACGGGGCATACCTTCCCCATGTGGCCATGGCAAGGTGCTCCGTTTTGGTTCCGATTTCTTGCCCTGCGATGAATTGAATCTGATTAAGCATGTTGTTTGCGTCCCATTCACGCACGAGGGCGTCGAGTGGCGTTTGTGAAACAACCATGAGATCGCTCTTCTTTTGCATGAGATCGAGACTTTTCGCGGCCCATGGAAATGGTGGAATGTGCAGGACTTTGCGCTCGATAACCTCGTTTACAGCCAGACTCCAGGCGAGAAGTTCGCGCAAAAAGGTAGCGTCGGTTTTGTAGGCGGCGCGCGCCACAGCCTTGTTGTCCAGTGTCACCCCTGAATCGATGAGGGCATCCAAGGCACTATGATCAGGAAGTACGGCGTCACTTGCAACGACCTCGGGTCGTTGGGCAAGCAATTCAAAGGTCTGCCGTAAGGCTGTGAATCGATTCTGACCGCGCGAGCGTGAGTAGAGATTCACGAATTCTGCGGTTTGGCGGACTTCCGGTTCGATAGCGCGCAGGTCCCACGCCTTCACGATGAGCCCGTGAAAACATTGCTTCTGCTTTATTTCCATGGTGTCAAAGACGCAGCCATCAGAATCAATTCCCACGAAACTGTCATGCGCAGGCACGAAGGTCTTGAGGGCGTCCGCGCTGTATTGATCGTAAATACTCATGTGCTTGTGGTCCTCTAAACGCTAGATTCTGATTCGGCATGATCCTGTTGCATACAGCTCGACACCGTCGAGCCGCTTTTTCAACTGCAACTTAGTCTTAGTACTGACCCGAATGCTGCTACTTTATGCCATCCGTGCATTGTTTCTACGGCACGGTTAAGAATTTCACAGAAGGTCGCAAAGGACACGAAGGAAAGAACCCTCCTTTGCGCTCCGCGCTACGGCGGGCTCCGCCGGCAGCAGTGGTTGAGCCTTTGCGTTCTTCGCGACCTTCTGTAAATGGTTTTAGGATTTGACGCTGGAACCCCTTAAAGTAACAGCACTCAGCACTGACCCTAATACGCAGTTGCCGAAAGGTAAAGCATCTGATGGACAATCCCGATCGAGCCATCCCTAAAAGTGAATCCACCTGAAGGTCAGCATTTTGTCACACAATTCAAACGCTCTTTCGTTGAGGAATGGGCGGACTCTGCTATAGTGGCCAAAAACATGAACGTCAACTCGCGAGACTATTTACCCGAAGGGAGCCTGCAGTGCTTGAATTTCTTAATCATCCGTTTAGCTGGGGCCTACTTGTCGGGCTGGCGATAGCCGTTTTTGGCATGTTTTCCGTCTGGAACCGCCATCGTGCCACCGTGAAAGCGATTCGCAAGGAAAACGAACAGCTCCAGGGTACGCTGAAAACGCACATGGACATCCACTCGCGCGGCAATTCGTCACGCGAAGATGAGCTCGAAAACCTGCGTAAAGAAAATGAAAACCTGCGTGTGACGACCCAAACCTTGCGTCAGAAACCGGGTCGCGAAGAACGTATTCGCCTACAGATCTTTGAAAAGACCAAAGATGCCATGATGCAGCAGGCGCCCGGATTTGCGGCGGCTTGGGTCAAGACCTTTGAAGCGATGGAGCAACAAATTGAGCAATCTTTCATCGGACGCATTCCGCTTATCAATAGACTCGTAGGAGCCACCTCACGTGTCGCACTGCCAATCACAGTTACTGACGACGATACAACGACCGGCTAGTCAACGGGGGGTCACGCTGCAGCATCGTGTTTAATCTCAATCAGAGTAATGACCTTGATGTTCTTGTCCAGCGTTTGGCTGAACTGATAGCCGAGCCATGTGATGCCAACGCCGTTCTGGCCCCCGAAACCATCGTTGTTCAAAGTCAAGGAATGCACCACTGGGTGTCGATGCAGATCGCCCAGCGCCTCGGTGTTGCCGCGAATATTGCCTATCCATTCCCTGACGCGTTTGCGCGTGACGTGTTCAACGCCAATATGCCGACGCGCGCGGCTGAGCGCTTCGCTCCACAGACCATGCTGTGGTCCATACTCGACCTCCTGCCGTCCCTGATATCCGACCCAAGCTTTGCGCCGGTGCACGATTATCTAGAAGATGACCGGACCGGCACAAAAGCTTACCAACTCGCCGAACGGCTTGCGTCCCTCTATGACGCCTATGGTGTCTATCGACCAGAGATGCTGCTGGAATGGACCTATGGCGACGGCGGCCGTAACGGGCACGCCGTATGGCAAGCAGCCCTTTGGTCGAAATTGACAGAAGGTGCGGAATCGCAACAGCCCGCTGCGCGGCGACGTCATTTTCTTAAACAGGAAACGAAACCAAAGGGTCTCCCTAAACGTGTTTTCGTCTTTGGCATCACATCCCTCCCGCCGTTCTACCTGCAGTTGCTCGAGCACATCTCCACCTTCGTTGACGTGCATGTGTTTGTCCAATCGCCATGCCGTGAATTCTGGTCGCACGCACGCTCCGAACGCGCCGTCCTCAAGGACGCCATCATTCACGGCATGAGTGCCGAACATTTCAAAGACCGCTTTCATCACGACTCAGGTAATCCGCTCCTGACCTCCATGGGTCGGCACATTCAGGATTTTTCAATGATGCTACCCACGGGTGAAAACGCACCGATCATTGAAGAAGAAACTTACCGCTCACAGGATGGGCAAAGCTTACTTGACACATTGAGGCGTGATGTATTCGACTTTGTCGACGGGGCAGAAGCAAGCATGGACGCTCGCTGCATCGCCAATGACGACCTCAGCCTGCGCGTCCACGTCTGCCATAGCCCGATGCGCGAAGTTCAAGTTCTGCACGATCAATTGCTATCCATTCTCAAGACGAATGAGGCCAGCCCTGACCTCGCACCCAACGATATCGTGGTGATGGTTCCCGACATTGAGGCCTACGCGCCCTACATCGATGCTGTGTTTGCATGCGCTTACGACGACTCTTATTATATTCCTTTTTCAATATCAGACCGCGCAACAACACACACAAACCCCGCGGCTTCGTTTCTACTTTCGTTGTTTGCACTCCCAAGCACACGCTTTTCGAGCCGCGACCTGATGTCGATCCTCGAGATTCCAATGGTTCGACAACGATTTGGTATTAGTGAATCCGAATTCGTCACCGCGGCACGCCTCGTTGTTCAATCGGGAATTCGGTGGGGCTTCGATCCAGAACAGCGGGAAGCTATGTCTGGCGTTCCCTCAACGGAAACCGGACACACATGGCTATTCGGCATCGAGCGCCTCTTGCTGGGCTACGCATTGCCAGGTGACGGCACCACATTGTTTGAAGGTCGCCTGCCGGACCGCGATGTGGAAGGCGCCGATGCGGTTACCGCCGGAAAACTCGCCCATTTTGCGCGTGCGCTGAATCGTTACTTAGCGTCCTTAAATCGGCCGCGCAGCGTGGCCGCATGGAGTCGCTATACGACGGACGCGCTGCATGCTTTTCTGAGCACCGACCAAGAAACGCGCGCTTGGTTTGATCAAGTCCAATTAATCGTCACCGCCATTGGTGACGAATCGCGGCTGGCAGGCTTCGACGAACCTGTCGCGGGATCCGTCTTTGCTGCGGCCCTCACGCAGCGCCTCGAAGCGGCCGCCGAACATGGACGCTACATGACACGCGGCGTGACGTTTTGCAGCCTGCTGCCATTTCGCGGCATTCCGTTTAAGATTGTTTGTCTTCTGGGTATGAATGACGGCGATTTTCCACGCGGCGATCATCCACCTGCATTCGACTTGATGGCCGCCTATCCACGGCTGGGCGATCGCTCACGTCGTGATGACGACCGTTATATGTTTTTGGAGGCCATGCTTTCCGCCGGGGAGCGGCTTCTGATCAGTTACACGGGACGAGACATCCGCGACAACTCGATTCGCCCTCCGTCACCTGTCGTGAGCGAACTGATTGAATACATCGACCGCAGCTTTGTGACGGGATCCGACGGCGCCGCAAAACAGGTCAGCGACGCGATCACCGTGGCACACCCTTTGCAGCCGTTCAGTGCCTCATATTTCGACGGAACGAACTCGGAGCTCTTCAGTTATTCCGAAGAATACGCTAACGCCATGCAGGGCAACATGCAGAACAGTTATCGAAAAGGAACACGTTTCGATGACCCTATTTCCATTACCGAGGATTCGCCCCTTGTTTCACTCGACGCGTTTCTACGCTTTTTCGCCAATCCGTCGCGCTTCTACTTGAGCACGCGGATGAATGTGTTCGCTGGCAACGACTATGTCGATTTCGATGAGAACGAGCCCTTCGGCGTTGGTGGTCTTGAACGCTATATGCTGACGCGTGATGTTTTGGCCATGCGTGAAACAGGACAAAATGATGAGGACATTTTCAAAGTGGCTCGCGCCGCAGGTCGCTTGCCTCACGGCGTTGCGGCTGATGCCGCCGTCGCGAATGCCATCGCTCGCGTTGACACCTTTCTTGAAGCCCACCGCGAGGCAACGGCGGGTCGCACACCAGTCTCGCGCGACATTTCGATCCATCATTCGGAGTTCAGTGTAAACGGGGTTCTACATGACATTTTCGAGGACACCTTCATTGCCGCGCGCTGTGGCCGACTTCGCGATCGCGATCTGTTGAACGCCTGGATACGCCATCTCATTGCAAACACAGGGAACGCAACAGCAACCCGCCTGGTCGGTCTTGACAAGAACGACGCTGCAACGTCCCAAACATTCGCACCGCTAGAGGATCGAAGCTCTGCGTCAGACTTGCTGCAGCCCTTTCTTGAGGCATTTCAGACGGGTAGGGCCGTGCCGCTACGCGTCTTCCCTGCAACGTCCATGGCTTTCGCAAAAACACTCGTAAGCAGCGAGGATGTCGACAAGGCCCTGCAGAAAGCCAAAACCGTCTGGTATGGAAACGACTTCGGCGGTGCCCCGGCCGAATGTCAGGACGCGTATCACAAAATGATCTATGGCGAGACGTCACCTCTTGATGAACGGTTTATGGATCTGTCCCGGAACCTCCTACTGCCCCTTGCCGAGCGAATCACCACGAAAGCGAAGGGGGGACGGATCAAGCCGACGGCGTCATGAAAAACCTTAACCCCATCGAAATACCGCTCCAAGGCATTCACACCATTGAAGCAAGTGCAGGCACGGGAAAGACCTACAATCTGACCACGCTCTATTTGCGAATGGTCACAGAATGCGAATTGCCCGTGTCGCGCATTCTTGTGGTGACCTTCACAGAAGCGGCTGCCGCCGAGTTGCGCGACCGCATCCGCCGTCGATTAAATGAGGCCGCGCTAGCACTTGAGGGAAAAGAATGCGACGACCCGCTTGTCGCAGAACTGGTCGCCCGTATTGCACCGGATGAGGAGCGTCGGCGCTTTTCGCTGACACAGCTACGCAGCGCCCTTTACGGCATGGATGAAGCCGCAATCCACACCATTCACGGCTTCTGCAACCGCGTGTTGCGTGAAAACGCATTCGAAACGCACGTACCCTTTGATGCAGAACTCATCACGGACAGCACCGCCTTTCAAGATGCTATCGTGAACGATTTCTGGCGTCTCATCCAAACGCGCTATTCAACGGACATCATTCGCATGCTTTTGAGTGTGGGTCCTAAACGGGAGGACTTCAATAGGACACGCATAACAGCCCTGGATGCCCGAATGGCGACATGCCTGGAACCAGTTGATGACAGCCTGGAATCATTCTCTGCGGCCATGAAGGAGTGGCGCGCTGCACTGTCCGGACTATCGGCGTTGATCGATCAGTGCGGTGAGAAGCCCCGCAAGCTAATCCTGGGCGGCATAGGCACTGAAGGGCTGAACAAACGATCCTACACAGAGCCCAAACTCGACGGGCAATGGATAGCACTTCTGGCAATGCTGAAAAGCGAGCCCACCGTCACCGATGCTATGACGGTGCTTAAACCGTTCTCAAGTGAGACACTGAACAAAGCCACGCGCAAATCGGCACCAGCCATCTCGCACGAATTTTTCGACGTCTGCCGAGATACCATCACGGCGGGCGAAAAAACGCAGCAGGCATTCACGGGCGTACAAGCAGTCGTATGGGTGGACTACCTTCGGTTTCTACAAGAGGAACAGCCACGCCGCAAAGCGATGCGTCACATCCAGTTTTTTGATGATCTATTGTCACATGTCTATGATGCAGCCACGGGCGAGGCAGGGCCGCAATTCGTGACAGCAATACGCTCTCGTTTTCCGTGTGCCTTGATCGATGAGTTTCAGGACACCGATCCGATTCAGTGGGAAATCTTTCGTTCTGTCTACGAACCTGCGCAGGACACATGTGGTCTTTTCCTTATCGGCGACCCCAAACAGGCCATCTACCGCTTTCGCCGCGCCGATGTCTATGCCTACCTGCTGGCGCGTGAACGCTCCCAAAGCCAATTCTCGATTAACCGCAACTATCGATCCGTTCCAAAACTGATTTCGGCGGTGAATACACTCTTTTCGAGAGACGTTCCTTTCGTCGAAAAGGCGATTGCTTACGAAAAGGTGAGCTCCGGCAGACCTGATAATGAACATCGGCATCTCCGCATCAACGATGACACGTCGCCCCCACTGCACCTGTTGCAACTCATGCCGGAAGCAACAGACGCGTCGACAAAGCATATTACGAAGGCCGCAGCCAACCTGGAGATCGGGCGTTGCGTCACATCGGAAATTGCTTCCCTGATCAACCAAGGCGCCAAGGGCAACGCCATGATCGGCCAAAGTCCTTTAGTGCCCAGAGATATCGCCATCCTTGTCAACACACACAAACAAGGACGCCTCATTCAGGAGGCGTTGAATCGTGCAGGCGTCGATAGCGTCATTGCGGGTCAATCCACTGTCTACAAAACGCTCGAAGCGGCAGCGCTGCTCCAGATCCTGCACGCCGTAACGCACTGCGAGAAAGAAGCGGGCATTCGCGCCGCTCTGTTAAGTGACTTCATCGGCATGCGCGCAGCCGATGTCGACCACATGGGCCAGAATGATGAGATTTGGGAACACACCGTTGAAACGTTTCGCACTGCGCGTGACATTTGGGCACAGCGCGGCATAGCGGCTGCAACCGAGCACATTTTCCGCATTTACGAAACCCGCGCCAAGGTTCTCCAACAAGAAGGGGGCGAGCGCCGTCTCACGAATGTTCTGCATCTGATTGAACTGCTGCACAGCGCGGCGACCGAACGACGCTTGCGCCAACAAGACGTGTTGCACCTGCTGACGCAAAAAATGGAAGACACGTCTGACACGGGCGGTGACGACGACATGTTGCGTCTGGAAAGCGACGCCGATCGTGTTCGGATTGTGACAATACACAAAAGCAAGGGCCTAGAGTACCCCGTTGTCTTTTGCCCATTTCTGTGGGATGCCAAAAAGCCGAAAACGTCAAGCGCCAGGCCGCCGGTGATGTACCATGACAAAGAAAACCACGGGCTCGTCATTGATTTTGGTTCTGCAGACTACGAACGCAGCCAGACCTTCGACAACGAAGAGGCCTATGCAGAAGGCATTCGTCTCCTTTATGTGGCACTGACGCGCGCCGAGAGCCGCTGCTATATTGTCTCTGGTTTTATTAACTCATACGGGGAATCCGCGCTGGCGTACCTGTTGCATGACGCCGACATTTCCGTCGCAGGAATAAATCGTCAACTGGGTATCCTTGTTGAGAGCCACCCTGAGGAATTCAGCTTACGCCATACCCACGAGATTGATGACTGCGTTGTTCACAATCAAGCATCCCATTCGACCTCTTTTGCGGCGCGTCACTTCGGCGCCGACGAACATATACCAGCCGCTTGGCGTATCAGTAGTTTTTCATCATTATCTGCTGATCATGTAAGCGAGACCACCAGCTTATCCGACAGGGATGCCAGCACACAGGAATCGACGGAGCCGACCGTTCTGACGGGTATTCACGCCTTTCCTGCGGGCGCGGTACCTGGCACGGCTATTCACTCCATTTTTGAGGAAACCGACTTCCAGACCGATACGCCACGTTTGCGTAAGCTAATCCCGGGTGTGCTCGCCCGTTATGGCTTCGACGCCATCTGGGATGCTCCGGTATGCGACATGGTCGAACGCGTGCTGCACAAAACCTTGCCGGGCGGCTTTTCATTGTCTGATCTGACGCCGGAGCACTGCCTCAAAGAACTGGAGTTCTATTTTCCGCTGCAGGCCGCCTCGCTGCAGGCGCTTGAGGACGTTCTTGAAACCTACGGCTACGGCGGGGCCCTAAATCTGTCCCATGCATCCACGCTGCAGGGATTCATGAAGGGCTATATCGACTTGATTGCGTGTTCCGGGGGACGCTATTGGATCGTGGACTATAAGTCCAATCGCCTAGGTGCCACCATGGAGGAGTACACGCAGGAACGTCTGCAGCAGACCATGTCGTCGCAGCACTACCGTCTACAATACGTCATCTATCTGTGCGCGTTGCATCGCTATCTAAGCGTTCGGATCGGTCCGCAGTACGATTACGAAACCCATATCGGAGGCGTTTACTATCTATTTGTACGTGGCATAGGACCTCAGGATGAGACCGACTACGGCGTGTTTGATGATCGTCCACCGCGCGCATGCATTGAAGCGGTCCTGCAATGTCTCGATAGTTTAGCAGGCGAGGGCACGCGATAGGCACCGGCAAAATGAAGAATGTCGGACTTTTCTGAATTTGGGTTGAGTTCTCGATGGGCTTGTAAGCATCATACGCGCTCATAACTTATAGAGGTTGTGGCGAAAGCCCTCAACCAGTGACAAATGGAATGTGACATGTCGGTTCAAGAAACAGAGGCTAATATCATCGACGCCTTGCTCATGCAGGGGCACATCGATGTGCTCGATTATGAGTTCGCACGGACCATCAACGACATCGAACCGACCCCTGATTGTGACGATTTAAAGATTTGGGCCGCGTTAACGAGTCAATGGTTGCAGCGCGGCCACGTATGCCTTGAGGCGGACGACGATGCCCTGGCGCAGTTAACCGTGAAAACACCCGGCGCATCGGAACCGACGGTGCTAACGATGCCTGACCTTGAATCGCTCGACCGCTTTGCCTGCGTTGGATCACCAGGCACCTTTGCACCCATGACACGCTCCGGAAATCGCCTCTACCTGACGCGGTATTGGCAATATGAGACATGCATTTCGGACGGCGTAAAACGTCGGACGGCCGCAGCCATGCCGAAAGAAGCGAATGCGACCCCGGACGTGGACCCACTCGAACGATTTGGGACCGAAACGCTCAGTCCTGAGCAGGCAATGGCGGTACGGATGGCCTGGCAGAAGCGCTTCAGTATCATTACGGGCGGTCCGGGTACCGGCAAAACGGCCACGGTGGTCAAAATGCTCTGTGGTTTGCTCGAACATAACCCTGACCTGCGTTTCGCCATCGCCGCACCGACCGGCAAAGCCGCGGCACGACTGGATGAATCGATAGGATCACAAGTGGGCGCGCTTGCTTGCGAGGAGGACGTTCGTGATCGTCTGCTGGATCCGAACCATCGTGCCTCTACGTTGCACCGTCTACTGGGCACGCGTCCAAACAGCCCATACTTCCGACACGACAAGGACACGCCGCTTCCTTTTGACCTGGTCGTCGTTGACGAAGCCTCCATGGTCGACGTTGCGCTCATGGCGAAACTGATGGACGCCTTACCGGACACCGCTCGCCTTGTCTTGGTCGGCGACAAAGACCAACTGGCATCGGTTGAAGCCGGCTCCGTACTGGGCGACCTCTGCGCCGGTGTTCCGGATGCCTCGATTACCGTTTTGAACACCAACTTTCGCGCCAAAGACGCGCCCGGCATTGTTTCATTCGCACGCACGTTTACGTCACCCGAAGGTCCATGCATCGACGCGATGCACGGTTTCACCGGGGACGCGCACTCAGACATTGAATGGTCAACACGTTCATCCGCGGACACTGATTATCAGTCCGAAATCGCAAGCCTTGTGCGCAGCGCCTGGTCAGGGCTGGCCACGGCCGATTCGCCTGAAACAGCATTCTCGCGCTTTCGGCAACTCCAAATCCTGGCCGCCGTTCACGAGGGCCCCAGCGGTGTCACACACCTTAACAAGGTGGCTCAGGATGCCCTTGGGCAGCCCGCCCATCAGCTGTGGTATGCAGGTCGACCGATCATGATTATCCAGAACGATTATCAACTTGGTTTGTTCAATGGCGACATCGGTATTGCATTTCGCGAAGCAGACCGTTATTTCGTATGGTTCGAAAGTGCATCAGGCGAGCATCGGCGCATCGCCGTGAACCGTCTGCCAGCACATGTATCTGCATACGCAATCACGATACATAAAAGTCAAGGAACAGAGGCGGAGCGCGTATTGATGATTTTGCCGGATCGAGACAATCCTATTTTAACACGAGAACTTGTATACACGGGTGCGACCCGCGCACGACGTCGTTTGGATGTGTGGGCCTCGCAAGAGATCCTGGAAGCCGCCATCACACGTCAGACACACCGTGTTTCCGGTCTGACCATGCAACTCAGGAGTAACGATGGCACTTAAGATTCTATGCGTGGGTGATATTCACCTTGGTAAAGTCGTGACGCGACTACCCGATGTTCTGGCCGATTTTGGCATCAACGTCGCCGATCTATCTCCCGCGTCGGCCTGGCGTCGCACATGGGAACGTGCCATTGAAGACCAAGTCGACGCCTTGTTGATTGCCGGCGACTTGGTTGAGGACGAAAACGAACGTTTTGCCGCCATCCATCATCTGGGCACCGGATTACGCGCCTTGACCCAGCACGATATCAGCGTATTTGCTGTATCCGGCAACCATGACGGGACCGCGTTGACGCGTATGTCTCGTCATTTAGGCGATTTGCACCATCTCGGAAAAGACGGACAATGGGAGTCAGCCGCGTGTACGGCACGTGATGGGACACCGTTCGAAGTGCTTGGATGGTCTTTCCCTGAACGCCATTTTCCGGAGAACCCTTTTGACGCCTTTGAAACACCAGCACCAAGCAACGGCCTCCGCATCGGGTTGCTCCACGCAGATTTAGACGGCGGCGCATCGTCACGCTATGCACCCGTTACGCGCGCCGACCTCGAACGCGTGCGATGCGACGCATGGTGCATGGGCCATGTCCACAAACCCTCGCCGATGGACGAAGCACCGCACGCCGGTTACCTCGGCAGCCTGGTCGGGCTCGACCCGGGCGAACCCGGACGCCATGGACCATGGATGCTAAGCTGGGATTCTCGTCAAGGCATGCGTATGCGTCAGCTTGGACTTGCGCCGGTACGCTGGGAGTCGCTTGTGATTGATTTGAGCGAGATGCCCGTCATGGGACAACGCGACGATGTCGCCGATGCACTGCAGAGCGCCCTGCACGCCGCGGCCGACCAATTGATGCAATCCTGGGACGCCGATGACCGCGCGCTGGCCGTGGGTTGCCGCGTCCGTCTTGAAGGACGCTCCGATGATCACGCAGCCACTGTTTTGGCCGCGCAGCAATTGCGACAAACACCGTGGCAGGTGCGCAACGTGGTTTTCTTTATAGAGCATCTCGAAGATCACGCTGCACCGGCGATTGATTTGGACTCGCTTGCGCGCACGCGCACGCCACCAGGACGTTTAGCGCGACAGATACAATTGCTTCAGTCGGGCGGCTCCGAGTCTGACGCGTTGCTACAGAGTGCACGAGAATCCATGCTGGCATTGGGCGTACGCTCGCAGTGGCGTGAAGCCTCTCGCGCCTCCAGCTTGTCGGATGATGCCCTGCGCCAGCGTTTGACCAGCAACGCCATGCAAATGCTCGAAACCTTGTTGGCACAAAAAGAGGTCGCACAGAGCTAATGCATCTTAAGAGTCTACAAGTTCAGTTCATGCCAGGCATCGACAGTGCCTTCACGTTGGACGACATCAGCCCCGGGTTTAACGTTATCACCGGCCCCAACGGATCCGGAAAGTCATCTGTACGCCGCCTGACGGCCGCCATGTTGTGGCCGCCTCTACAGGGGACGGGCGACACACGAGCGCGGGCGGTATGGGAGACACGTCTCGGTCTACATCAAGTCGATTTCGGACGCGTTATCAATTGGCAACTAAGCGGCAAGGACGTCAATTCGCCCGACGTGCCCGACGTGCACCTGTCCTCGTGCTACTCACTGGATCTGCGGGATCTGTTATCCATGCAGAGTGATGTCGATCAGCATCTGGCAACACGGCTCCGAATCGAGCTGTCGGCCGGATACGATTTGCGAGCCATACGCGAAGCCGCCAAGCAAGCTCGACCGGCTGGCCGCAAAGAAATGCAACGTCTGGGTGAAGCACGCCGCGCGTTGGCAGCCTTAACGCGTGAACGCGAACAACTGGCAGCGCAGGAAGACGGCTTGGATGCATTGAACCGTCAGCGTAACACCGCGCGGCATCAGTCAGGGATGAAGGCTGTCTTTGCGGACGCCATTTCCTACGTCACCACGCGCGCAGAGTTACAACAGGCAACCGCCAAACAGGAAGGTTTTCCGGAAATTCTGCAGCGTATACAGGGTGATGAACATCGCCGCCTCGCGCAGCTCGAAACAACAGCATCCGAAGAGGCGCAGCGCTTGCGCCAACAAGAAACCGCACTTTCACGCGCAGAGGGCGTCGTCGCCGCCGCCAGAATTAACGGTCAACAACTCGACCCGGCCGGTTTACAGGCCTGTAAAACACGTGCTCGCGACTTACGTGCGCTTGAAATTGAAATTAGCAATCAGCAGGATCAGGTTTCGCGGCAGGATGCCCGACGAACAGAAGCCGAAAAAGCCATGGCCGTTATCGAATCCGGCAATGATGCAGCCTTGGCACCAACGCCCGAGCTCTTGAGCGTCATCGACGTCTGGCTGAAACGGCGCTCGAAACTGCTCAACCAAAAGGCCGAACTCGATGCACGCATGGAGCTTCTGGTGCGCCCCGAGTCGCCACAGACGGATCCCGGCGTGTTGCAGACAGGCATGGCCTATCTGCGCCAATGGTTGGCGACCACAAACGCGCTCGAATCGTTCAAAGAATCGAACGGCGTGTTTTTGGCGTTGGTCATCGGCTTCATCGTCGGGCTGGGCTTGGCATTCGGCCTGACACCTTGGTTCGTGGCACTGTCAGGGATATGCATCGGTGCGCTTGCAGGGCGATGGGGCATTCGCGGAAATTTGCACAAGAAGCGCAAATGGGTGCAATCCAGTTTTGACCAGCTCGGCATCCAGCGGCCCGGGGTTTGGGAAGATTCTGCCGTGCACGATGAACTAGAAGCGCTCGAAATAGCACTCACCGAAGCCAAGGAACGTTCACGTAGCCTACATCTATACGAAGAACTGTCACGCGAACGGGAACACCTTGGTCGTGAGCTAAAGGAAAGCGACGAAGAACGTCTGCAGATCATAAACAAGGCTGGATTTGACCCCAATGTGGAAGACTTGTTGCTCTCCGAAATGGCCCACCGGCTTGTTGAGGCACGTGCGGCCATAAGCGAACACGAAGCAACGCTTGCAGCGCAGGTGACCGACCAGAAGCGCTGGCAGAAGCTTCTCAATACAATTAATACATTCAACGCCAAATACGACCTGAAGCCCAGCGAAGATACCGCCGAAGTGGAAGCGGCGCTGGATGAGATTACGCGTCGCATTGAACAATACGAGCGGGGGTCTGCTGAGGTCGCTCACATTCGCGATGATATCGCCCAGATTCAGCAGCGTATTCATCGACTCCAAGAAGAACGTGCGGCGCTATGCGTGGCTCTGGCAGTCGACCCTCTTGAAACAGAGAGCGCGCGCGCACAGATCAAACAGTTGTGCGACACCTTGCCCGCATACCGTCAAGCCACCGAAGCGCAAAAGCAGCTCATGCATCGCAACAGCGATTTAGCCGCACGCCTAGAGGGGCACGAGGTCCACATGCAGGATGATGTAGAAACACTGATGCAACTGCAGGCCGATGCAATCGCGGCTGAGACCACACTCGCTTCGCTCGCAACACAGATCGCGGATATCACGGCCCACGTGAAGCAAGAGCGCTCCAGCAGTCGCCATGACGAAGCGTCAACGGAAGTCGTACGTGCAGCAGAGAGTCAGAACGCCGCATTCGACACGGTCGTCGACACCGTGCTGACGGATGTTTTGTTGGATCAGATCGAGGACGACCACGAAACAGGCACGCAGCCCGAAGTCTTTGCGGCCGCGTCCTATTATTTCTCAGCCTTCACACAGGGGAACTACGAACTCATCCTGCGTGATGACGATGGCGAACCCCGTTTTGGGGCCCGGGATTCAGATGGTCGCTACGTACAGCTGAATGATCTGTCCGATGGCACACGCATTCAATTGCTGCTGGCAGCACGCCTCGCCTTTGCTGCCAGCGAAGAACGCGCAGAAACGTTGCCCATCTGGCTGGATGAAGCACTGACAACGTCAGACCAAACGCGTTTTGTGGCGATTGTCGAGGCACTGGCGACCTTGGCCGAAGAGGGACGTCAGGTCTTTTATCTCACCAGTAATCCTGTTGAGGCAAAAATCATTCAGACGGTCAGCGCGAAACGCGAACTTGCCCAATTACGCATTCTGGATCTGGGTGTGATTCGCAAACTTGCTACCCAGGACGAGATCCTAGTTTCGCCAGACGAGATTTACGCGGCCCAAGTTCCTGCACCAAAAACGTTATCGGCAGAGGCTTACGCCAAAGCCGTGAATGTGCCAGCGTTACTCCCCAACGCCGCACTGGAAGCCACGCACCTCTATCACGTGATGTTCGACGACCTCGATGCCTTGTACGCGTTGCTGCAATGTCATGTGGAGACCATTGGCCAATGGTGTGTGCTCGCGTCCAAAGGACAGACCGTCGTGTTGTTGGACGGCGTACCGGCGGATCGCCTGAATGCCCGCATTGAAGCCTTGCGCGGCTTCCTGAAGGCGTGTCAGGAAGGGCGTGGCCGTCCTGTCGATGAGCGCGCGCTGCGTGACAGTGGGGCGGTAAGCGATACGTACTTGGATCGCCTGAGTGAGATCGCGTCGGATTCTGATGGCGACGCGTCGCAATTCGTGCAGACGCTCGAAAATAAATCTGACGACCGCGCCAAGGGCTTTCGACAGGTACAGCTCGACGCCTTACGCGATTATCTCGAAACGCATGGTTTCATGGATGCTCGACGCCCCTTGACGAAATCCGAGGTGACGGCATCCGTACTGGCGACCGCCGCCGTACGACAGGGCCTGCACGCTGGATGCCTATCCCGCAATACGTTATTGCATGCCATGGACGTGTGGTCGCAGCCCTACACGTTCGCAAGCGAGTAGCGCGCACAGCATTCATGCTACAACGCGCCTTATGCTGAAAGCGTGACGTTTAACATGCGCCGTGGCGTATGCTCGTTTCGCCTTTTCGAGTTTCGCATCCGACGAACCATTTTTGTACAACGCGCAATTTGCCAGATGGCCGTGATCAGCGGCAGAACCGCTCCCAGTAGTATTGTGATAATGTCATTCATGCGCACATCATCGCAGGGAGTATCGGACAAATGATGTCTGATACTGGATTTGTTTGTATTTTTTTTTAATAAAAGCAGGAGAACTTCTGAACCCAATCCGGCGGAGCCCGCCGGGCTCCAAAGGGGAACAGCGCAAACAGAATCTCTGTTAGAATACATGGAGTCCGGTGGTCCCGGCCGGCAGCAGACGTTGCGTCCCCGGATCTACTTTGCACCAATCGAAATGAGATGCGTGTGCTGCTCAGCTTCGTTGAAGGTTCGTAGATACATCACGCCATCGCTTATCGCCGGTGTACAGCGGCTAGATTCGCCGAGTTCGTTGCGTGCCAATAAACGATACGCTTCTTCTGCGGCCAGCACGAGAACAGCGCCCGAATGGGCGACAACAAAAATGCGTTTACCATCCCCAATAGGTGACCCTGAAAAAACAAGATCTGAATCGATGCGCTGGCGCCAAATCTTTTTGCCCGTTGCCACTTCAAAACAGGAAGCAATGCCGCCTTTATCCGAGACCATGAACAACAGCTTGTCGATAACAAGCGGCGTTGGCACATACGTGACGGCTTGCTCGATACGATAACGCTCGGCATCGCTATCCAACACGCCGTTTCCACCTTTGTTTATGGCAACCAGATAGTTCCCGCCGCCACCGGAACCACACGTGCCCAGAATGAGTTCATCTGTCATCACGGGCGAGGACACCGTTCGAAGCTCGAAACAATCGCGCGACCACATCACCTGACCCGTTTTTACATCAAGCCCAGTTATGCCGTTGGCCGTACTGTTACAGATCAAGAGGGTGCGCCCTTCTGCGTCATCGTAGAGCGATGGTGTTGCATAGGACACCATCGCATTGCCTCGAGGTGAACGCCAGCGTTCCTCGCCACGCTTGCTGTCCACGGCCACAATATAGCTGCCCACATCCTCCGGGGCCTTGCGACCTTGCTCTTTACCGAGCACGACAAGATCGCCGACGCAAATCGGAGACAGGGCCATGCCGTGATTGCTGTAGAGCTTTCCGAGTTGATATCGCCACACTTGATCTCCGTGATGTGTGAGCGCATATAGATCGTACGAATCGGAATCGGCGAATGTGACGTAGACATGCTCGCTGTCCACGGCGGGCGTTGACGAGGCATAACTGTTAAACCGATGTACACGGTTGCTGCCGTAGGTAAATACCTTTTGCCAGAGAACGGAACCGTCCGCTGCGTTGATACATTGGACAAGTCGCTTTGCACCATCGTCCAGAGCACTGGTGAGGAAGATTTTATCGCCCCAGAAAACAGGTTGGGAATGCCCAACGCCTTCAAGTTTCGTTTTCCAGTTATAATCGGCCTCCGTCCAGACAGAGGGTACACCTGCGGCATCCGCCAGTCCCGCCCCATTGGGGCCACGAAAGCGTGTCCACGCTTGACCATTAACGTTCATTACGACCGTCAGGGAGAAGACCCACACCATAAAACACTGCCATCGAACCATGCCTTTGGAACCTTTCGCTGAAAACGGTTAGAGATGCAGTCATAGCCTAGGCACGCACGTCTCTGCCTTGCAAGGTAACTCCTGTTACATTATTATGCGGGCATGGATGCAGAAACACGCGACCGTTATACGACCATGTTAACCACGCTGCGTGAAACGCTTGCGTCGGAAATCGAACGATCACGTCGGGAAACGGCACCCGTGCAGGTGGACGGGACCATGGGGCGTATCTCGCGCGGCGATGCCATGCAAGCGCAACAGATGGCGTTGGAAACAAAACGGCAGCGTGAACTGCGTCTGCAGCGCATTCAGAGTGCTTTTCAACGCATCGAGCAGGGGACCTTTGGTAAATGTCCGCGTTGCGGGAACCGCATCAGCGAGGCGCGCCTTGAAGCCTTCCCCGATGCCGTCATGTGCGTGTCCTGTGCAGCCTGACCGAACTTAACGTTTCAGCGGCACAATTTTCCAATTTTTGGATTCAGAGAATGTACGTGCCGCGAAAAGGTAGACAAGAACCCGTTTTTTCGCCGCCTCATCAGGTTTCATGATAAACCGTCGAGCGATATCAGTGCGAATCTGATCGCCGGAACCTCGACGCGCCATCAGGTCGACGGCGAAACCAAGTTCAACGGAGAGCTGCTCTGCGAAACCTGCCCCTGAACTGTGCATGTCGTCGCCTGCGGAAAATACGAGACCATGGCTATCAGCAAGTAGTAGGACAGGGCTCTCATCGTCGAAGATCAACGGCATCGTACCAGCAGCGTCCTGCGTCACACGCGTTATGCTTGCACTGCGCTTGGTCGAACCATGACCCGGTACCAGCGTCGCTAGATCCCCAACAAAACTCAGCGGTTCTGGCCCCTTGTGCGTGAAGGGTGATTTTTTAGGAACCGCATAATCGTGTCTCTTTCGTACTTCGTCGGCCACAGCCTTCGCGACAATACCCGATCCGCGTGGCGACCAATGCGAATCTTGTTCACATGAAACGGGTCCCAACTTTTCATCGTCGGCTCGCGCAGCCATCATCGCCTCCGTTACATCGAGAACCGATACGCCCGCCTTTCGTAGCGCGTCATACAATGCTTGAAGTTGTCCGTCCGAGCGTTGAAGCACACCTTGCGCATCGCGTGGTGGATCGTCGAGTATCTTGTCCGCGTAAATCACAGCGCGGGGTGGGGCGGGACAAAGAATTAGATCAATATTGAGTGCTTTGAGTTTTTCATTAAGGTCGGTCAGCGCGTGGAACGGGTCCACGTTTAGATTTGCTGCATCTTTTCCCCAGAACGCATCGCGGCCCAAAGCGCGCAGTTCGGACACCAGGAATAGCCAGTCATCCTTTCCGGCAATGGCAGACGTCTCGGTTTCATCGGCGGCTTCTGCAAGCGCACGAAATTGGCTCTGTGATTGCGTAACCGCGTTAGCGGGCAGAACGGATGCACAGATCATAGAAGCGAAAGTGAGTTTTAGAAGCTGCCGCATAAAAGGGTTCACGATTTCTCCGGAGTGAGATGTTTTTTTGAGTAAGCACATATCATGGCGCAGGGAGTACATGCATGACAACGCTCAAAATGATCAGAAATAGATTTCGTAGCGTTTCACAGACATGAAAGTGTTATCGGTATTGCTGCCGCAATTTCTCAATGCCCTCGGGCGATCCGATAATGGTCAAACGGTCATCCGCACGCAGCACAGATGGACCGTGCGGCACAAATGTGACATCACCGCGTCGAATCATAGCGACAAGGCAATCATCGCCCAAAGGTAGGTTGCGTAGTGTTTTGTCGATCAACTTCCCTGCAGCGCTACCCGGAACCAAGTGAATCGAAAGATAGCGTTCATCCCGCAACAGGATTTCTTTTATTTGCTGATCGGTTGTTGCGGCAAGCCATGATTCAGCAAATTTTTCGGAATCCACGCGGCCGGCGATTTCGGCTAACATGCGTAGATGTTGCGCAGGGTTATTCAGCGGACTAATGACAAAGAATACGGCGGTGACCCGCTGCGCCTCTTCGTCGACTTTACCAGCGCCCGTCTCCGGCGGTATGTAGACGCGCTGCCGAGCGCGCACGAGCACCATTTCGGTGTGGTCCAGATTAGCCAATCGCAAATGAGGAAGGGCAGCACCCTGCGATACAGGCGTCGACCCCATCCCTGTTGCTCTCAAAAATCCATCGTTCAACTCGTCAAAGGTGGCTGGAACACGCTTGGTCAGGAGAACAGAAGCCGCCTGAACCATATCTTCGAAGGATTGATCCTCGCCAAGGTCTATCACATCAGCGCGTGCAACGACCTCATCAAAAGGATCACAAGCCCGCAGCCCCTTTTCTTTCAGTATGCCGCGCAATTCCGAATCAAGGCCTTCAAAGCGTTTCTGGCCAAGACGCTCAAAGATGTGATAGATGGCACCCACGCGCGTCACGTTTCCGTGAACCTTTTTGAAATACCAACCGGTTCCGAAAGCCATCAGTGCAAACGTGAAGGAGATAGGCAGGAGGCCCATTTGGGAAATCAACAAGAAGGGCAGAAAGAACCCAAGGATTTGCAACCAGGGATAGAACGGTGACCGAAAACTTGGATCATAAGAATCGACTTTGCATTCGCGCATAATGATCACGGCCAAACAGTTGAACGCGAATAGCAGCAACTGAAACGCCCCGGCAAGTTTAGCGATTTTCTTTGCATCGAAACAAATAAGGCAAACCATGATCAGTGCCACGGTAAAACAGATGCTGTATACCGGAACACCATGTTTGTTGATGCGAGCGAATCGTTTCGGGAAAATGTCGTCGCGACTCATGGCTAACGGATAGCGCGAACCGCTCATGATACTGGCGTTGGCCACAGAAGAAAACGCCAACAGAGCAGCCACAACGATCACAATATTGCCCGTTGGTCCAAGGAATATTTTTGCGGCCGTCGCCGCGGGTTTGAGATTGCCGCTCAGCGTTTCAGGTGGAATGACGCCGACCATGACACAAATGCCGACACTGTAAAAAATGATCGCCGTGGCCAAGGCCAAAAACATAGCGAGAGGCAGGTTGCGCTCCGGGTTCTTGACTTCCTCCGACACGCTGGCAATTTTTCCAATGCCGAGATAACTCACAAAAACAAGACCCGCCGTGGCGAAAATAGATTGTGCGCCTTTGTCGAAAAATCCGTCAAAATGCGTCACCTCGACATGCTGGCTTCCGACGCCAAGAAACCAACACAGAATCCCCATGAGGAGAATGACCAGCCCCACCTGGACGGTTGCGGCTGCTTTTACTGCACCGAGGTTCATTGCGCCTATGATCAGCGCCATGACCAGCGATATGGGGAGCAACGGGATGTTCGGGAAAAAGACGCTCAAATACGCACCGATACCGACGAGCGCAAATGCGGCTTTCAGAATCATCGTCAGCCAAGTTCCAATACCGCCGATGCATCCCATCAATGGGCCCATCGCACGATCGAGGAAGTAGTAAATTCCCCCAGCACGCGGCATCGCTGTAGCAAGCTCGGCCTGACAACACAGCGCGGGCACGAGAATAATCGCGGCAATAAGATAACTTAAGACCACGGCAGGCCCGGCCTCGACATAGGCGAGCCCCGGCAACAAAAAGAACCCAGAGCTGAACGTTGCGCCCGCCGCGATGGCGTACACATTCAATAGTCCGAGTTCCTTTTTAAGTTTATGTGGTCGAGACAAAGTTGGTGCACCCACGCTAAACGTGTTCAAAGATAAGGTTGCCACACTGTGCAGCAACTCGGTTGAGTCGCCATTCTATGTAGCATAACCTTCATCGGCAATTGCAAACTGCGCGTAGTCGCATTTTGAGACATTAGCATCCCATCGGGACAAAAATTGGGTACGAAAGAAGCGTATTTTCTAATGTTTCTGACGCCATGTGCCAAGGCTGCATTGCATAAATTCCCGTCCCTGAAGAAGATAATTCACACCCGCTTCCTACTTCGCCTTCGCTCCGCTCTTGGCTACGAAGGACAGGACGCTTGAGTTCTTCTCCGTGCCTCTGTGAACTCAATCCCGCGCAGCGGGAGGGTGTTAAATCTTTTCTTTGGCCTATGGGATGCTAGCCTGAATTATTCACGAACCCATCGACAGTAGTCACAACATTATGAACACCAGAGTTTAAACCACGGATGGCACGGATGGCACGGATTTTTGGAACTGTTCTGTTTCTATCCGTGGAATCAGTGTAATCCGTGGCCTTCTTCGTTTCGCAAAATGTTGATGAATAGATCAGGCTAGTGATTTTGAGAATGATTGGGGG
>JBLHHU010000020.1:0-24470 GCA_047615735.1 Kiritimatiellia bacterium
CTTTTACTCGGATACACTTAACCGAACTGCTTACTCGATTCCCTCTCGATTCCGCTTATAGCGCGGTTCATCAATAGAAAATCCGCAGATAATCCCGGAAGCGCCCAAAGAATCTGTCCTACACCCACGTCGAGTTGAGCTTGATGCGCGGCCGTGCTTAGATCAGTCTCACATGATGAAACCACTCTCCTTGCACAACGCTGTTGAACGTCTCTTTGCGCGACGCGCTTTTGGTATCAAACTCGGCCTCGATCCAATTCGCGCGCTGTTGGCCGCGCTCGGCGATCCGCATGACGACTTGTGCGCTATCCATGTTGCGGGCACCAACGGGAAGGGGTCGGTCTGCGCCATCATTGACGCGGTGCTGCGTTCGGCGGGGCAACGTGTTGGACGTACGACGTCGCCACATTTGCGCCAATTCAACGAACGCTTCACCGTGGATGGCGAGCCGATTTTAGATGCTGATCTGACGTCGCTGATTCTGGACGTGGAATCGGCGGCCAACACGGTCTCGGCCTCGATTGGTCAGGAATTGACCTTTTTTGAATGTTCGACCGCAATGGCCTTTTCGCATTTCAAAAAGGCAGCGGTGCAATGGGCTGTTGTTGAAACGGGACTTGGCGGGCGGCTCGACGCAACAAACGTACTGACGCCAGTCGTTTCGGTTATTACGTCGATCGGTTTGGATCATACGGGGTTTCTTGGAAGTGACCTTGTTTCCATTGCCGAAGAAAAGTGCGGCATCATCAAGGCGGGGCACCCAGTGGTGTGTAGCGCTATGCCCCCGGACGCTGAGGCCGTGGTGCGGCGCGTGGCAGAATCGCGTCAGTCCGCATTTCTCTCGGCCAAGGATATGGTGTCCGTTCATGTGAAATCACGTGACCTAAACGGGCAACGGATTGTTGTTGAAACGGCTTCCGGGTGCGGATTTTCGACGACGTTTCCATTGCTTGGAGACCACCAGATCGAAAATCTGGCAACGGCGGTCGCGACGCTTGAGGCCTTGAGCATGGCCGGCGCGGTCACATTGGATGACGCGGCGTTCAAGTCGGGCATCGCCGCTGTGCGTTGGCCCGGGCGCGTCGACGTGGTCGCGTCATCGCCGCCCGTCATTCTGGATGGCGCACATAATCCTGATGCAGCTCGTGCGCTGTCGCAAACAGTGCGCCAGGTCTGCCGTGGAATGCCGGTGGCGCTTATCGTTGGTATGTGTGGCGATAAGGATCTGCGTGGCACACTTCAGCACTTGGGGGGGATGGCGACGATTTGCTGGATTGTGCCACTTCAAAATGAGCGCAGTGCCGCGCTGGACGAAATGCGTGCAGCGTTACCTGTCAGTCTCTCAGCCGTGCATGCTGGTCCGCTTGCAGAGGCACTTCTGGCGGCACAGGATTGGGCTCGCGATACCAATGGCGCCGTTTGTGTCGCGGGATCGCTCTATCTTGTTGGGGAGGCACTCGAGGTGCTTGGGGCGTAGAAGGGGTGTTGTCCGCCTGCCTGTGCACACTCAATAAGGGTTGCATTTCGGCCTCTTCGCTTCTAGTATTTGCGTTCGCTCCTGACGAGGCAATAGGGCCTTTTCGGTTCGCGAATTCAGAGGAAATGATAGACCCATGATACGGACCTTTTGTTGGACAGTGCTGGTCGGCTTGATGATGAACCCGGCCGTGATTCTCGCGGCGCCAATTCACGAAGCCGTGAAGGCCAAAGATATTGTGACCTTGAAAGCCCTGTTGGCGAGTGATCTAGCGGCCAACGTAAATGCCAAAAGCAAGGGCGATTCAACGCCCCTGCATTGGGCCTCCACTTGGAATGTTCCAGAAGCCGCGCGTCTCCTGATTCAGGCAGGTGCCGATATAGAGGCGCGCACTGAAATGGGGGCAACGCCCCTGCATTGGGCCGCGTATCGTGATTCACTGGGCGTGGCCGATTTACTGATTCGTTTTGGAGCCGATATCAATGCGACGTCTGGCAAGGGGTATTCGCCCCTGCATTGGGCCGCCATAGGTGATTCTCCAAATGTGGCACGTCTTCTGTTGTCGCAGAAAATTGAAGTCGATTTGGTGTCAACGGATGGCGGCCTTACGCCGCTGCACTGTGCCATTCGAAAAAAGGCACGCAAGATTTTGGCGGTGCTCCTTGCAAATGGGGCCGACCTATATTTGGAAGCAAAGGATGGGAGTAAGCCTATTTCGTGGATTAGTGACAGTGATTACCGTGCCTTTGTGGATGAAACGGTATCACGTGTTGCCCGTGCGCAACGGCCCGTTGGTGTTGGCGAAACCACCACGGCCGTTGTTGAACAACCACCCTTCATACCGACGACTGTGGCTCCTGTCGATCGCCCCCCTGTCGCTCAGGTGTCGGGCAAGCGCCGCCTGGCACTTAGCGATGGATCTGTATATGTGGGGGACTGTGTCGGTGAAATCATGCACGGTAAGGGCACGCTCACACAAGTGGATGGCTCCCGTTATGTAGGCGAGTGGGAGAACGGCCGCCGCCATGGTGTCGGTATCTTTAAATTTGTGGATGGCGAGACGTACGAGGGCCATTGGGTTGCGGGCAAGCGTGCTGGCCAAGGGACGTACATCTACGCGAATGGCGGTGTCTTGGAAGGTGTCTGGCGCGACGATCTGTTTGCTAACGGCACGGGCTCCTATGTTTTTCCTGACGGGGACAAGTATTCAGGGCAGTGGCGCGACAATAAAATGTGGGGCATTGGGACGTATGAAACGTCGGATGGCAAAGTGTTTGCCGGATACTGGAATGCCAACGCATTTGTTGCTCCGCGACTCGACCAGTAGGTATTGCGATTGACCAATCCGGTCATGGATGCGCGCTCCCGATCGACGAGCGCGGAACTGACACACAACAAATTTGGACCTTAATGATGAATGATGCCTTTCCCTTCGCCGCTGTTGATGCCAAGTGGCAGACCTTCTGGGATGCCAATGACGTTTTCAGCACGCCGACCCGTGACGTCGAAAACCCGTATTACTGTCTAACCATGTTTCCCTATCCATCGGGCACGATGCATGTCGGGCATGGACGCAACTACATCATCGGCGACGTGGTCACGCGCTACAAGACCATGCGTGGCTATTCCGTGTTGTCGCCGATGGGGTGGGACGCCTTCGGGTTGCCTGCTGAAAATGCGGCAAAAGATCGCGGCGTGCACCCCAAGGCATCGACGCGTAGCAACATTGAGCACATGAAGTCACAGTTGAAGTCTTGGGGTGTCGCCTACGACTGGGATCGGGAAATTAACACGAGCGAGCCCGAGTATTACAAGTGGACCCAATGGATTTTCTTGCAGTTGTTTGAGCGCGGGTTGGCGTATCAAAAGAAAGCTCCCGTCAACTGGTGTGCGTTGTGTACCACGCTGGCCAATGAGGAAGTCCTTGCTGACGGAACCTGCGAGCGTTGTGGGCGTATGGTGCAGAAGCGCGATCTCAATCAGTGGTTCTTCAAGATTACGGACTATTCGCAGCGCTTGCTGGATGATTTGGATACCTTGCCGAACTGGCCTGAAAAGGTTCGCAACATGCAGGCCAATTGGATTGGGCGTTCCGAAGGTGCGCGTGTCGATTTCACGGTGACCGAGACGGGCGACCCTTGCCCTGTATTTACCACGCGCCCGGACACCATTTACGGCGTCACCTTCATGGCGTTGGCAGCGGAGCATCCGTTGTTGAAGCGTCTGTTGCCTGGCAGCCCAAACGAAGCGGCCGTTGAGGCCTTTGTTCAGCGCCAGTTGTTGCTTTCGGCCGTTGAACGTTCGGCTGACAATGTAGCCAAGGAGGGGATCTTTACAGGCTTCCATGTGACGAACCCCTTCACTGGTGAGTCCGTGCCCTTGTGGGTCACCAACTACGTTCTGATGGAGTACGGCACGGGCGCTGTCATGGCTGTGCCGGCACATGACCAGCGCGATTTTGATTTTGCAAAAGCCTACGATCTTGCTGTGAAGGTTGTGATTCAGCCTGAAGGCGAAACGCTCGACGCAGAAGCCATGGACGAAGCCTATGTCGACAACGGGCTACTGACGCGGTCGGCGCCCTTTGATGGTCAAGGCAACAGAGACGCCATTCCTGCCATGACGCAACATGCCAAGGACGGTGAATTTGGTGACTTTACGACCAATTATCGACTGCGAGACTGGCTCATTAGCCGCCAACGCTATTGGGGCGCTCCGATTCCGATCATTCATTGTGAAAAATGTGGCGCCGTGCCCGTGCCTCCGGAAGACTTGCCTGTTGAATTGCCTGAGGATGTCGATTTCATGGTGGACGCCGGCAATCCGCTGGCCAAGCACGAGGGCTTCATTCAAACCTGCTGCCCAAGTTGCGGTGGCGCGGCACGCCGTGAAACGGACACGCTTGCACAATGGTTGTGCTCATGCTGGTACTATTTACGTTTCGTTAACCCGACGTCGCCGGATGAAGCATTCAATACTGAAGACGTAAACAATTGGTTGCCGGTGGATCAGTATGTTGGTGGCATTGAACATGCCGTGCTGCATCTGCTGTATTCACGCTTTATTCTCAAAGTGCTATATGACGCCGGGCATGTTGGTTTCGCAGAGCCGTTCGATGCGTTGTTTACGCAGGGCATGATCTGCAAGCGCAGCGAAAAAGATGGCAAGCTCTACAAAATGTCAAAGTCGAAGGGCAATGTGGTCAGCCCGGATTCGCTCATTGAAGCATACGGCGCCGACACCTTGCGTCTCTATACCTTGTTCATTGGACCTCCCGAAAAGGACGCGGAATGGAGTGACCAGGGCATCGAAGGCGCATCCCGTTTTCTTCGTCGTCTGTGGCGCCGCGTTCACGCGAATCGAGACGCGCTTCGCGCCGCCGCCAGCCTGTCATGCGACATGGACGCGATGACCGGGCCGGAACGGGATCTGTACCGGAAGACACATGAGACCATTCAGCGTGTCACGGCTGATGTCGAAGGCGCCTTTCATTTTAACTCGGCCATTGCTGGCATCATGGAGTTGCTCAACGCCGTCGACGATCTGCCGCTGGCACCCAATTCCAGCGAACAGACACAGGCCGTCGTTCGTGATGCTTTGGTGACGATCGTGCATTTACTTGGCCCTTTTGCGCCCCATATTGCTGAAGAGCTCTGGCTCGAACTTGGTAATGCATCCAGCGTGATGCATGCCGGGTGGCCAGAGACGAACGAAGCGGCGTTGGCGCGAGATCGAATTGAGTTGGTGATTCAGATCAATGGCAAAGTGCGCGAGCGCGTCACTGTCGATTCCGATTTGGATCCCAAAGCCGTTGAGACGCTGGTTCTTGAGTTGGCGTCAATCCAGCGGCAGCTCGACGGTAAGCAGATTCGAAAGGTCATCGTGGTTCCGGGAAAACTTGTCAATATTGCAGCATCCTGAGATAGTTTGTTGAAAGTGTGAGGGGGGGGCGCATGCGTAAACGATTAGAAGGCACGTTCTTTAAACGAATCATCGTTTCTTGGTTTTCGTTAACCGATCAAGAGCGTCGCGCTGTGTTACTCATGGCTGGACTGTTCTTTATTGGCGTGATGGTTAGGCTCTGGACAACGCTGTCGAATTAACGGCCCTGTTGTCCCACAGAGAAAGGTGAACGCAAATGGCCGAGGACGCCTTAGAAAAAGCTATTCGCGACATCTGCGCCAGTGATAAGCGCTATTCCATAGATAGCTATTTTTTCGTTCTCGAAGCGCTGGACTTCACCTTGAAGATGCTCGATAAGCCGTCGAAGTCTACGTTGGAACGGCATATTTCAGGGCGTGAATTACTGGAAGGCATTCGGAATTTCGCGTTGCAGGAGTATGGCCCAATGGCCATGCGCGTTCTGGGGACCTGGCGCATCGAACGCACAGAAGATTTTGGCGAGATTGTTTTCAGCTTAGTCGAATCCGGCAAGCTGCGAAAGACGTCGGAAGATTCACGTCAGGATTTCGCTGATGGTTATGACTTTGATGAAGCCTTTCAGCGTCCCTTTCGGCCAACCACGGCTGAGCCGCCCGCACCTGCCGGTGGAAAGCTGAGCGCCTCGCGCGGCAAGGGCTGATGGGTCCCGGCGTTCTCGACGCTACGGCAATGTTGTTTGATACGACTCCGCTTGCATCTGGTACTCAGGCCCGAATTGCGCCAGGTACTGCAGGCTATAGAATCGCATGTAGGTCGTCATCGGTAGGGCGTAGACCGCGCAAACGTAGGGTATACTCGACAGGATGAGCCCGAGACAGCAGGCGGCGACTCCGATGACAATCAAGCCGATGGACCAGGCTGCATACAGAACGGAGTACATCAGGCCGTACAGGAGTAGTGCGCCCCAGTTTCCGCCTGCCATGTTTAAGAACCGGCTCCAGGCCTCGGTTGTTTTCAAGTTGAATTTGTACATGAGCGGAACCACGAAATCGTTCAGAAATAACGTGATGTAGGCGTTGGCGATGGCCAGTATAAAGAACAGCAGTCCAAATCCAATGATCGGCGCGACCATTGACTGCGTGAAGGCGCCGTTTTGTCCCATAGGTACAAAGACGGTCACGACGAGGCCGGCGACGGTGAGCCCGAAGATGACGAAACAGACTAGGGCGTATAGGAGTGACCAAAGAAACAGGGAGTTTCCATGGCCTGCGTAGGCTGCCCATGGCTTCTTTACTTCCGTGCGGTCGTTCACAAGGTTATCGAGAAACATGAATTTGCCACGACTTTGTACCCAGGCGAACATCGCTCCGATTCCGACGCAAAGAATTATAATTGGAATGGCAAGCGCGATGTAAGGGCGTACGAAAGACCACATTTCAGCTAGCGCGGTGGCCAAGGATGCTGGGTCGAGATTCTCGAAGGTACTATTGGTGGACGAGGTACTACCCGAGAAGGGATTTCCGAATCCTGCTGTTTGGACGCTTCCGCCTCCTTGACCGAGCGTGGCCAACCACGCTGAAAATCCTAGCATAAACCATTTCCCTAAACTGAACGGGCGGAATAGGGTGACCTTCATTGATTCCCAAGCGGTTCCTGCAGGTGCCGTGCAGGAAATCTGCCCTGTATAGGGAATGGCCGCCTCAGCGCCGGAATCGGGGGCTGAGGACGACTCACCGAGCGACGGCGATGGCTGTGCGGCGAGTTCGGGAACGTCGCTTATCTTTTTCCAGTCCTCGCCCATGCTAGGCGTCCAAACCAGATCGTCGGGCGTCAGGGTTGCTCCGACGAGCAGTCCTTTGAGCGCATCTTTGCTTACAGGGCCGTGCCGCGTCCCGTTGATCACGTAGTACCAATCCATAACTGTGCTCCTGCCGGGCTAGTGCCCCTTGATCATTAAGAACGCCCAATTGGCTGCAATGACGAAAAACACTAAAAACATGAGCCGCCGGCGACGTAATGGCGATCTGGGTAAGCCCTGTATACGCGGCGTGCCCAAGAATACGACGGCGAAGGCGTAAAGGGAATAGGCGAGGGCCGCGATGCCAAGCGTGGTCAGGAGCGGTTGCATGGTGAAGGCTTTGGCAAACTCTCCTGAGAGGATGAGGTACAGGGCTCGGGTCGACCCGCACGACGGGCACGGGAGACCTGTTGCCATTTTTAAGGTGCAACCATGCCCAGTCAACTGCGCGATCACGGCTGTCAGGCCTCCTAGGGCCAACGTTAGGGGAATGGCAACCAGCCCTATAAAAAACTCAGTTGATGCGCGTTGGTTGGCGCGCAGCGTCGGTGGTGAAATTGTGTGTTGCATGTGAGCGTCGATATCTGTCTTTAGCATTCCTTAGAAGTGATACGCCTCTACATTGCTTGCGTCCAATCAATTTGTCTCAAATTCATCAGGGCGTAGGGGGGATTTTTTATATTATAGCTTACATGAAGCGATGTGTTTACATTCCGTGTTGCAACGCGCTTGCGATCAGGCAGTGCGGCTGGTAGCATCCGGGTTTTGAAAAAGGAATTTTTATGACCGCACATGATTGGATCGCCATTCTTGACTATGGCTCACAGTACAGCCAGCTCATCGCCCGTCGCGTCCGTGAGCAACACGTGTATTCGGAGCTCATACGTTTCGATACCGCCGCCGAGGTCCTCGCCGAACGTAAACCGGCGGGAATTATTCTGTCCGGTGGCCCGTCAAGTGTGTTTGCAGAAGGCGCTCCGCTGGCAGATCCTGCCATCTTTGATCTAGGTATTCCTATTCTTGGCATTTGCTACGGCATGCAAATGACTGCGAAGATGCTGGGTGGCAAAGTGAAACCTGGTACAGAAGGGGAATTCGGGCACGCCGAGATTCAGTGTGCCGGGGCATCGACTCTTTTTGAGGGGCTTCCTGATTCGATCAATGTTTGGATGAGTCACGGCGATCAGGTCGAGGAGCTTCCTGCTGGGTTTCGCGTAGCGGCTTCGACGGACACATGCCCGATTGCGGCCATGGTGTCGGACGACGCCCGCGTGTACGGTCTGCAGTTTCACCCTGAAGTGGTGCACACACAGCACGGCGCCGAAATTCTTAAGCGTTTTGTTTTCGATGTTTGCAAATGCAAGGGCGATTGGCAGATGGCACAGTTCGTCGAAGAAGGCATTCGTGACATTCGCGCAAAGGTTGGCGACCGTCATGTGATCTGCGGCTTAAGCGGCGGTGTGGATTCGTCGGTTGTCGCCCTGCTGCTGCACAAGGCGATCGGTGATCAGTTGCATTGTGTTTTTGTGAACAACGGCGTTCTTCGTCACGGTGAAGCCGCGGATGTCGAACGCATCTTTGGCGGAAATTTCGGCTTGGACCTGCATGTGTCGCATTCCGAGGATCTGTTCCTCGATAGACTCAAAGGCGTCACGGATCCGGAAGCAAAGCGAAAAGTCATTGGCAACACCTTTATCGACGTCTTTTCTGAAGAGGCACGCAAACTTGGCGACATTGATTTTCTTGCACAAGGCACGCTTTATCCAGATGTCATTGAAAGCGTTTCGCCACTGGGTGGGCCTTCGGTAACGATTAAGAGCCATCACAATGTCGGTGGACTACCTGACGATCTACAATTTGATCTAATTGAACCGGTTAAAGAACTCTTCAAGGACGAAGTGCGGTTACTTGGGCGTGAATTAGGGTTGCCGGAAGACTTGATTAATCGTCAACCATTCCCAGGGCCGGGGCTTGCTGTACGTATCTTGGGTGAAGTTACGGCGGAACGCGTCGAAATTCTGCAACAGGCTGATTTGCGTGTGCAGGAGGAAATGCAGAAACTTCCCGACCACGTCAATATTTGGCAATCCTTCGCCGTTTTACTTCCTGTGCAGACGGTTGGCGTGATGGGTGATTCCCGAACCTATGAAAATGTGGCTGCGCTACGTGTTGTCGAAAGTGTCGACGGCATGACGGCCAATTGGGTCCAGGTGCCGTACGAAACACTCGCACGAATATCCAATCGCATTATCAACGAAGTCCGCGGTATTAATCGCGTCGTCTATGATATTAGCTCCAAGCCACCAGCAACGATCGAGTGGGAATAGGTTCCGCTTCGACGTTGGTAAAGCCGGCTTGTTTTGCGACGCATGCGTGACGCGGCTATTGCTTGCCCGCGACAAGCGCTGCCACGACTGACGGATCTGCCAATGTCGTTGTGTCGCCGATTTGATCGGTCGCATTTTCTGCAATTTTACGTAGAATGCGTCGCATGATTTTTCCTGAGCGAGTTTTGGGTAGGGACGGGGCAAATTGAATTTTGTCAGGTTGGGCAATTGGGCCAATTTCGGAGCGGACGTGCTTGATCAGTTCGGCCTTCAATTCCGCACTTTCTTCGACGCCGTCAACAAGTGTCACAAAGGCGTAAAGGGCCTGTCCTTTGATGTCATGCGGCATCGGCGCCACGGCCGCCTCGGCGACGTTGGCATGACTGACCAGCGCACTTTCGACTTCGGCTGTGCCAATACGATGTCCTGAGACGTTGACCACGTCGTCGACGCGCCCCATCAACCAGTAATCACCGTCGGCGTCGGTGCGGCATCCGTCGCCGGTGAAGTAAAGGTCGTTGTATAATGAGAAATAGACGTCGATGAATCGATCGTGATCGCCCCACATGGTACGCATGATACCTGGCCATGGTTTCTTGATGCAGAGTTTGCCGCCTTCGTTACGATCGCATTCTGAGCGATCATCACGCAGGATAAGCGGTTCGACACCGAAGAAGGGGCGTAACGCGGAGCCAGGTTTCAGTGTGTGTGCGCCGGGTAACGGAGAAATGAGCACACCACCGGTTTCGGTCTGCCACCATGTGTCGACGATCGGGCATCGTTCACCCCCGATGACGCGGTAGTACCACATCCATGCTTCTGGGTTGATGGGCTCACCGACGCTTCCAAGAACACGCATGTCAGTCAGGTCATATTTCGCAGGCCATTCATCACCTAGGCGAATGAGTGCACGTATGGCGGTTGGTGCTGTGTAGAAAGCGGTGACCTTGTATTTCTCGCAAACCTGCCAGAAGCGGCCCGCGTCTGGGTAGGTCGGTACGCCCTCGAACATCACACTTGTTGCGCCATTGGCTAGTGGGCCGTAAACGATGTAGCTGTGACCTGTGACCCACCCGATGTCTGCCGAGCACCAGTAAATGTCGTCGTCGTGAATGTCGAAGACGTACTTGTGCGTGAGTGAGGCGTGCAGTAGGTATCCGGCGGTCGTGTGGACAACGCCTTTGGGCTTTCCGGTGGAACCCGAGGTGTAGAGAATAAACAGCGGGTCTTCTGCATTCATGACTTCTGGTTCGCAGGTGGCAGATGCATCTTTTATTGCATCGTGGTACCAAACGTCACGTGACGGGTGCATGCTGCAGGGCGTTTCGTTACGCTTCAACACGATGACTTTTTCGATGCTGGGTGTTTTGGTGAGGGCTTCATCGGAAATGCCTTTTAGCGGAATCTCCTTACCGGCGCGCAGCGATACATTGGACGTCACCAGAATGCGGCATTCCGAGTCGTTGATGCGATCTGCCAACGCGTCCGCGCTGAAGCCGCCGAAAACAACCGAATGAATGGCTCCGATACGTGCGCAGCCCAGCATAACGACGGGAAGTTCTGCCACCATGGGCATGTAGATGCACACGCGATCGCCCTTTTTTATGCCGTACGACCTGAGCACGTTGGCGAATTTGCAGACTTCTGCATGCAGCGCTTCGTAGGTCCATGCGTGGCTCTCTTCGTCGGGTTCACCTTGCCACAACAGTGCGGGTTTCGTGCGGCGCTCCGTCGACAAGTGTCGATCGAGGCAATTGACGCTAATGTTCATTTCACCATCTTTGAACCACGTATGTTCGATGTGGCGGTTGGCGGTGTCCCACGTGTATTCGCGCGCGATTGTCGGTGTTTTACTCCAGTCCAGCGTCTGGGCTTGCTCGAGCCAAAAGCCATCCGAATCCTCGACGGATCGTTTGTACATAGACGCGTACTGTTCGGCGTTGATCAGAGCGCGATCAACCGCAGCTTGTGATGGCGGAAACGTGCGCTCCTCTGTCATCAGTGAATCTGTTGAAATGGCTTTGTTGGCTTTGTCTGTCATGCGTTCGCTCCTGTCTGGTTCGCGTTGGCGCCGGGTAAACGGTTCCGGTTGCTCATCGCTAGCGTGCAGCCTATGCCATGAGGCGAGTTTCCTTCAAGGATCAAAATGCGGTTCGCGCGATCGCAACGCAATAGCTTGGCAGAATTTGAAGACCATATTCGCTGGGGTTCCGTCTCTCTAGTTGTCTATACTGCCGTATGCATTTTATAGATCTATCGCTAATGCCTGGCGCTGTACGCACAGGTGTACGGCTGTGCACGTTGGCGGCGTTGATGGCGACGACGTTGAGCACGGCGTCAGCATCCTATCTGAAGCTTTCCACAAAAGCGTCTGCTCGCTTTTTAAATGGGGCCGCGACAGTCACTCTTCATGTGGTAAACAAGGGTGACGAGGTGCTTGAGACCCTGCAGGTGGAGGCGCAGTTGGGAGGCGTCCGTGTTCTGGGGGCGATCGTGCAGGATGTGGCGCCTGAAACAACCGCAACATGCTCCGTTGTCATCGACGACCTGCCCCCGGTGCGCGGCATGCACACGGTCGCATTGCGCTTGCGCTACACGAGTACTGGCGGGGATATGTTAAGCACGTGCGAAACGATTCCTGTGGTTACAGGGGATCCAGGGTTTGGAATGGCGATTTCAGGAGAACTTGGCGCGATTTACATAGACAATGAATCGGTGATGAAACTGCATCTTGTGTCAAGCGAGGCACGTGCGCTCGACCTGAGTTACCGCGTCATTCTCCCCGATGCGTTTGAAAGTGAAAACGGTTTCGGAAAGATTCGATTAGAGGGTGGCGCCAGCGTGGATCTCGACATTGGTATTAAGAACAAGTGGGCGAACCCTGGAAGCGGATACGCGGTTTATGTGCAATTGGACAGTGTTGTTGATGGCGTTCACCAGAGTGATGTTGTCAAGGCGATCGTGACTGTGGCCAAGCGCAAAGCGATATCGAAACGTACGAAGCGCTTGGGTTGGAGTACAGTCGTTGTTCTACTGATGGTCGGGGTCGGCCTTGAAGCGGCGGCGTATCAGCGATCGAGCTCTCGTATATAGGCCTTTGCGCGCCTCTTTTCGGCTACCCATGAATCGCGGATGATGCGTTTTCCGTCTTCGTGGTACTTTTTTCCCTTTAGAAAGTCCATTTCCTTGAAAGCATCGGCATAGCGCCCGGAGCGGGCCAGCAGTTCGACAACGTAGTAGTGATTAAAGGGGTCCCAAAAATCCCATGCGACATAGTCTGTCCAGAGCTCTAGTGCTTTGGAAGGGGACTCTACCGCAATCATTTCTGCTTCAAGGTAACGCAGGTGGCGGTTGTATTTGTTGAGTTTCAAGCCCCGGTCGCACCACATCCTTAATTCGTCCAAGGTGACGTCGTGTTTTTTGACATCGATATCGCGGCACGTTTCGAATGCAACATCAGTCGCGATGCGGCATACACGGAAGTTCACGGGGTTGAGGCGAAATGACTGCTCTGCCAGATCTAGGCGACGCCGAGCGAGTTCGCCGACTGGGCGCTCAGGGGACAGGCCGACCTTTGGAGAATGACTATAACGGGTTTGAAAATAGAAGGCTTGTCCAAGGGCTGAGCGTGCGCTCCAAACGACGCTACAACCGGCTGCTATTGCCAATGCAAGCCACAGACTAGACAGGAATGCTCTCATGGCACGGAGACCTCAGGCGGAGTGGCTGGGCTTTTGAGCGCGGGTGGTTGTTTTCCCGTTCCCGCTAGAGGTTCTCGAACGAGCCAGACGTCCTTTAGCTTGTCCGACAGGTCTCGAGCTTTTTCAACAAGATCAATCGCCGTTTTCGATTCTTGGTCGGCTTGTTTGAGCGCCTTGAGGGCGTCCGCCTTTAGCTCAGCGCGCATCGCGGTTTGAAGTTTGCGTTCGGCCGCTTCATGTGCCGTACATGCGGCAGCACTGAATTGAACGACTTTTGAAGCGAGTTGAACAGCTTCGCGTAGTTGTGCGGAGGCTTTGTCTGCTTTGTCTGCACAGCTCTGAATGTCGATTATGGTTCCTTTGTCCAGTGCCTGAATGAGCTTTTCTTTTTGTTCATTATCCGCAGCGAAGGCGTTCTGTGCGGCTTGTAGCGCCATCTGTCTGCAAATCAATGACGCTTCGACCTGTGTGGCTGAGTGGGCAACCTGACTCTGGGTCACCTCCAGATTTAAAGGTAGATCGAGCTGTTTTTCCGTATTGGCTGTCGGCGGTCGTGTAGAGCAACCCACGATGCTGAAGACGGCCGCTATCGACAAAAGTCTGCAGCACAATACTCTAGTCATTGCTGCGCTCACGCTGCTCGTTCTCCCATTGGTACGCGGCCGAATCTTGCATCGTCCGGATGTGCATTTAGAAAATCTTCTGTTCGACGACAATAATGTCCCCGCCCTGAATCAGAGGGGCTTGGTCTTTCCCACTTGAAATATCTTTTCCGTTAAACCAGAGAAGATTGTTGTCACGTCGGACACTGATTTTTTTTTCATTGGCGAAATCCGTGTACCCGCCAGCTTCGGCAATTGCTTGCATCAGGTTTTTGGGCGGGGCAAGCACATATTGTCTTGGGGTTTTAACTTGCCCGCGAATAAAATAGGTCACTTGCTGGGCACGTATGCTGACATTAATGTCCGTGTAAATTTCGTTCTTTATATACAGATTTTCAATAAATGTTTCTGCTTCGGAGGTTGTTTTTTTGGAAATTTTTACGTTTCCAAGATAGATGAGCTTCACCTCGCCATCGGAGTCAATGTCTTCCTTGTAGTCGTTAGATTCAGCCGCCGTTAGCAACGTGATGATGACTGCGTCACCGCTATTTAAAACACGTTGCTCTGTTACTGGCCTAGGCCTAGGCACGGGCACGGGTCTATCTGGCGCAACCGTTTTGTTTGTTGCTGTGACGACGGCGGCTTGGGCAGGCGCAGGAGACTGTAGGCCGGACCCCGCCAGGGTGTCTGCCCAAACCCAAGGTGTGCGTTCGCGTGCCGGTACATCCGGTCGATAGCGCGTCACGCTCTGGTGTTCGTTGAGAGATGTACAGCCCGTAGTGAGGGCGGTGACGGCGATGACAAATACAAGTGTCATGCGTGCCGTATATTTGCCGAGTATGGAGAAGGGGAGATGTGTGTGTGTGCGATTTTTGAGGGTTGTCATCATGCTTTCGATGCCGGGTTCTTGTCCGCTTTGGATTGGCTCTTTGGACGTCTTGTGGGCGCGTTTTCGGCCAGTTGGCGACGATCGCGTTCGTGTCCACGAGGTTGGTAGTACTGATAACTGTAATGGTAGAAGTAACTATAATCTCGCGCAATATTGATCTTGTTGAGAATGACGCCCACGAGGGGGGCTCCTGTGTTTTCAACCATCATTTTCGCCCGCATAGATACCGTGCGCGGGTATTTACGATGCTGAATAACAAGCAGGACGCCATCCATTTCCCGTACAAGTAGAGACGCATCACTGACGCCGATGATGGGCGGGGCATCGTATAGGACGAGGTCGTAGTCTTCTGCCAGTTCTTTGACCAATTCGCGCATGCGCGTAGAGTCAAGCAGACCGTGTACACCCGTTGTCAGTTTTCCACTGGGAAGAAGTGTCAAATTTTCGTAACCGGTATCGATCATGCAGTCTTCGGTCTTGGCTTCACCGATCAGTATATTCGCTAGACCAGGCAGATTGCTGGCTTCGAGAATCTTATGCTGGCGCGGACGATGTAAATCGGCATCGACAACCAGAACGCGATCACCAAGCTGTGCACAGGTGTAGGCAAGGTTGAATACGGTCAGCGATTTACCTTCGGCCATACTTCCGCTGGTTATGCAGAATGATTTGCCAGTCTCGATGCGTTCCGAGAAGCGCACATTGGTTCGTAGCATACGATAGGCTTCGGCATGGTCACGGTACGAATTCTTATCGGTAAAGGCTTCAACGCGCTGGGGAATCACGCCTACGACGGGTACCTGCATGAACTTCTCAACGTCGTCGATGGTTTTTACAGATGTGTCGATATATTCGACGAAGTAGACTAAGCCAACGCCAAAACACAATCCGAGTACAACGCTGAGGACGATGTTTAGCAGAATGTTGGGGCTGAAGAAATCGTCTTCATCCGCGATTTTTGCTGGTGAAATCTGTTGGACGGATGTTGCTGGTATAGCCAGTTCGATGCGTTCTTGATAGTAGCGTAGTTCAAGTGCGTCGTGAATGCGTTTGGTGTGCTCGAGTTCCTCCTGGGCTTTGTTGAATTCGAGGTAGCCTTCTGATTCTGCAGCAATGTCGTCTTTACGCATTTCTGCAAGCATCTTGTCGAGCTCGTCGCTTTCTGCCTGCGTGGCACTGTACTCGTTCTCAATGCCGATTTTAAGGCCATTGAGCTTGTCGTTCAGTTTGCGCGCAATTTCTTTGATGGCCGCTTTAACTGACATTACTTCAGGGTGTTTTTCGCCTAAGTTTGCGACCAAGAGTTGTTGCAGCCGAATGTCGGCTTCATCCTTCTGTTTTACAATGTGCGCTAAAGCAAGGTCTTCGATAATGTAAGGTGCTGTATCTAAGAGCTCCTGCATCGAGAGCGCTTTTACCTTGTCGAGGCGGGATTTTTTGCGGGCCAACTCAGCACGCAAGCGTACGCGCTGTGTTTCAAGCTGAATCATACTGCTCTTGCCGAGCGTGGCAGTCGAACCCATGAAACTGTCGATCACAGTGATGTTGTGAAGACGTCGCAGCTTTTCGACTTTTGTGGAGGCATCCAACACGCGTCGTTTTTGTTCGTCGAGGGATTGCTTTAGTGCTTCTAGGGCGATTTCCTTGATGCGGCGACTTCGTTCCATGGTAAACTCGCGAAATACAGTTGCCACAGTGTCGGCCGTATGGGCGGCCTCCGCTGCTGCCTGACCTTTTGGCTCGGCAAAGCTGATCTGAATCTCGATTAAGTTTGTGTCACGATAATGTTGCACGCGTAGATTGTGCGATACCATTTTAACGACTTTTTCGAACGCCTTTTTTGATCCGAGTGCATTGAATCCGTAAGCTTCGCCAAGTTTTTTGTCGAGTTGGCGTCTTCGAACGACTTCTTCGACCACGGGCGTGGACTGAATGATTTCGAACTGGGTTTTTAAGAAGAGGGGATCATACGAAAAATTTTCGCGTTCGAAAATAGGTATGTCGGTCTGCTCTTTGTTGACCTGAATGATCGCAGAGGCAGAATACACTTTTGGCATGGCCAGTGTGAAAAGGATGCCCGTCAGCACAACCAACAAAAAGACGGCAATGGCAATCTCTTTACGTGCGCGAATGACACGCCAATAGTCGAGGAAGTGGAGTGAGTCCTGACTGGTGTCCGTGGTGTTCATTAAAAAGAAGCCTCAGATATGTGAATCATATGGAGGCGAACGCCATCGGGGAATGTTCGTTTCTACCACCGCGTATTGCGTCGCCACACCAGACGGCTGTACATGCGTGATGTGGCACAAAATGACGCTACCGACGTTTTGTTTCCCGTCTCAGAAGTCGACGATCAACTCAACTTTCGAAGTGTTTTTCGTAAAAGTGATTTCGACGTCGGAGTCGACATCTTCGTAAACTTGCGTGAAGCGAACCTTGGCACCATTGGGGAACTTCCAGTCGGCGTGTCCGCTAATTACAGTCGTTGTTTCGTCGCCAGATGGCGCCGCAAAATTGGCCGTACCTGGTGCACTCGGGGGGCGATCGTTGGCATCGTATTCGCTCTGACGAAGCGTTGCCCTTATGCCAAGATCAAGGGCCTCGTTGGCTTCCATGTCGGCGTGCGCAATAAATTCGGTGTAGGTCTGTGTCGAGAAGGGGTAAACGTCTGCCTCACGAGCGCCATGGCCGATGGAGCCTCTGATACGCGTAGACACGGTAGGACTGATTGTGGCGTTCACCTTCGCGTAGGGTTCCGTGCTGGAGTCGAGTCGATCGTCCTCATGTTCGATGAGATCCACACCACCATCAACGCCTAAGCGAAAGCTCGGGCTGAAGGAATGGTCTGCACCAACATAGGCGGTGATAATTTCGGATCCACGTTCAATATTCTTTTGCTTAGACTCGAAGTCAGAACTGCGGTAGCCAACCGAGCCCGACAGGGCGGTGGTCTTGTCTAGCTTGTGGAAGGCTTTGAGCACGATCCCTGCGCGGTCTTCGTCAGCTTCATCCGCGACGCTACTTTCGTCGAATCGCTTTATGTCGTAAAATGCACGTGCGTCCAATTTTGTGCTTGGGGTGACCGCATAAAGAATGCCGGGTGAAAAACGGTTGATGTAGTGGGTTTGGTCACGACGAACACTGTTCCCTTCACCAAGACCCGGGTCATCCGTCATGATGAATTGCTCGCGCAATATTGCTTTGGTTTTTGGTGTGAGCTTGTGGTCGAGTGAGACGCCCAGCAAGTGATAGATGTCTTCATCGTTCTGAATAGTGGACGCGTCAGTGCGATAGAGCAGGGTGGGCTGGTAGTAAACGTCTGCGATGGTGCGTGAGCCGTTAAGGTAAAAGTCTACACGCGGGCTGACCGTAAAAGAGGTGCTCGCTTCTGCCGTTGCGTCCGGATTGGCTTCGTTGTTGTCCGTGTACTCAATCCCAGTACGAAGAGCGAACTTGACGGCTTGCCCCTTTTCTTGGCTCTGCGCCTGTGATGAAACCGCGAAACAGGTAAATGCAGTTGCGGCCGTAAGTAAAATTCGTCCAGTACAGTTAAATTTGAGCATTATTTTCTCCAACCCTTCTTGATCGTTATAATTGCGTGCTGCACATGTGGCCGATCGGCTCTTTCGAGTCGAAAGGACAGGTATTTCTAGATGAATAGGCTTAGCAGGTCAACAAGAATAAGGGCTAAACATTCTGGCTATTCCTGAAAATCCGATTTATTCGCTTTGACCCTACGTTGTCCGCATCTCACTCGATTGCTTGAATCTGAGTCTGCGCGGTTCTATAGTCCCGACCATGGCTAAAAAAACTTTATTCACTCACAAATTGACGGAAGCCCAGCAGGAAGCACTTTTCGGCATTCTTAACCAGGGTAACTATCGTCCTTACCGAGTTGATCACGCACGCATTGCTGTCAAAAGCGAAGGATGCAACATTGTACTCTACAATAGCGGAAAAGTGGTCATTCAGGGTAAGCAAGCGGAAGATTTCGTTTCCTTCGTCTTGGAACCCAATGTGCTCGGCGCAGCGGTACTAGGCTATGAAGCGATTGTCGATCCCGAGGCCAGTAAGCCTCATTTGGGCGTCGACGAAAGCGGTAAAGGTGATTTCTTTGGTCCTTTGGTGACCGCGTGTGCCTACGTCGACGCTGAACTCTATTCGAAGATGCAGGATATGGGTGTTAAGGACAGCAAGTGTATCTCCAGCGATGACAAGGCGCTAGGCATGGGCAGCGAGCTTCGCAGAATGCTCGGCAAACGCTTCGCCATCGTGAAAATTGGACCCGCTTCCTACAATCGTCTCTACACCAAGATGAAGAATGTGAACACGCTCTTGTCATGGGCGCATGCACGTTCGATTGAAAATATGCTCGATGTCGTGCCGGATTGCCCGCGAGCGGTATCCGATCAGTTTGGTAGCAAGCAACAGGTCGAGCGCGCCCTGATGAAAAAGGGCAGAAGCATTAAATTGGTGCAGATGCATAAGGCGGAAAGTGATATGGCCGTGGCGGCCGCCTCAATTATTGCGCGTGAAGGCTTCTTGCGGGCACTGAAAGACTTGGAAAAGAAATACGGCATGAAGATTCCCAAAGGCGCTAGCGCCGCCGTGCGAGAGGCCGCTGTTGCGCTGGTCGGAAAAGCGGGGCCACAGGTTTTAATCGATGTGGGGAAATGTCACTTTAAGACAGCCGATGCGGTGCTTGCTGCCGCTGGCGCAAGCCGTAAAGATCTTGGGCCTGACGGACAAGCTGTTTCACGGACAATCGATCGCCCGTTCAAAGCGCGAAAGTCTAGCTGACGAACGCCCAGCGAATCGGAACACCTCCGACTTTAAAATCGTTTATTGAAGAGACCGTCTTTCTGGAAAACTTTCCCGTCGACGTAAATGGCGCCACCCTTGCGAAGATCCTTGATCATATCCCAGTGCAGTGACGATTGATTGACGCCACCTGTTTCCGAATAGGATTTGCCGAGGGCCAGATGAATCGTGCCACCAATTTTTTCGTCGAAGAGAATGTTTTTGATGAAGCGCTGAATGTTCCAGTTGGTGCCGATGCCCCACTCACCCAAACGACGCGCGCCAGGGTCCATGTCGAGCATGGTCAGTAAATACTTTTCATTCTTGGCAGCGCTTGCTTCGACAACGACGCCATCTTTGAAAACGAGTCGAATCCCATCAATTTCGCGCCCGCCGTTGCAGACCGGATAGTCATACTGAATATAGCCGTTGGCTGATGTTTCGACGGGACCCGTGAATATTTCGCCGCTGGGCATGTTGTGCGTTCCCGGTGAATTGATGAACGTGCGCCCGGCGACCGAGAAAGTCAGGTCTGTGCCGGGGCCTACAATGCGCGCTTCGCGAGCGTCCTTTAGCTTCGCGATCAGTTTGTCTTGATCGCGTCGTACTTTACGCCATGCGGCTATGGGATTGGCTTCATTCGAGTACGTTGCTTGATAAACGAAGTCTTCAAAATCGCGCAGACTCATTTCTGCATCCTGAGCGTAGGCTTCCGTCGGAAAAAGTGTCAGAACCCACGGCTTCTTTAGCATGATGTTCGATAACGCACGCGATGTTTTGGCCAGCGTGGCCTGGCGGGTAGGATCGACGGAGGAGAGCGCACGCGTATTGGTTTCTGAGATGATACGAATCGTCGCGTCGACATTTTTGATCATGGCGCGCTGTGCGGGTGATACTTTGTCGAAGTGATGCGGTTTGCCGTTCTTCATCAGGTATTCTTGGCATCCGGTCGGCATCATTTGCATCGTCGGATAGGCGCCCGCGTCGATGAGTTCTTCGTAGAGTGCGACGAAGAGCGGCTCGGCTGCGACGGTGCCACCCACGCTGACGCTCATTCCGGGTTTCACATCGAGTGAATATTTAACAAGAGTGCGCGCGAGATTCTTGACACGTGGGTCCATGGCGTTGTTTCCGTAGGTTCAGGGTGTTGGCGGCGGTTATGCATCAAGGGCTGTGCGCAGCTCTTGCGTGAATTCAGCAATGCGATTCTGGCAGGCGGATTTGACGAGCGCGCTACCAACGACAACGGCATCTGCCTCAGCACCGGTCGCTGCGGCCTGCTCGCCGCTGCTGACGCCGAACCCCGCAGCGATGGGCAGGTCGGTGACTGCATGTAGGGCCGCCATCTGTTCTTTTAGATCGGAGGCGAGGGCTGTTCGGGCACCTGTGACGCCCGTGACCATAATGTAGTAGACGAAGCCTGCGGCGTGCTCAAGCACCATGGCCGCGCGTTCCATACCCGTGGTTGGTGCGATGAGCGGCACAAAATGCAGCCCTTCAGGTTTCATATGGCTGGTGAGCTCGGCTGATTCTTCGTAGGGCAGGTCGACGACAAGAAAACCATCGATACCGGCTTCTGCAGCATCCTTGCAGATACGCGCATAGCCATATTTAAAAAGTGGATTTGCGTAGCCGAAGAGAATGATAGGCGTGTCGTCATCCGTGCTGCGGATGCGTTTGACGAGCTCGAGCACGGAGGTCACGGTCGCGCCTGATGCAAGCGCGCGCTGCGAGGCCTCCTGAATCGTCGGTCCGTCCGCTGTTGGATCAGAAAAAGGCATGCCCAATTCGAGAATGTCGACACCGTTGTCGATGGCGGCGCGGATGGATTGTTCGGACCCTTGCATATCAGGATCACCGGCGCACAGGTAGCCAACCAGCCCAGTGCGACCTTCGGTTTTAAGACGGGCGAATGTTTGATCAATTCGGTTCATATTTTTTCCTAAAAGGTGTGGGTGTGTTTCACGCATCGCCGTCGTGCATGGCCAAGACAGAATCTAGATCCTTGTCGCCTCTGCCGGATAGATTGACTAATAGAATGTCTTCGGGGTTGCCTTGGCGCGCCGTGCGCATGGCCGCGGCCAGTGCGTGTGCCGATTCGAGGGCCGGGATAATGCCTTCCAGACGTGTAACCGTGTGAAAGGCCTCCAGCGCTTCGCTGTCCGTGACCGAGCAGTATTCCGCGCGTCCCATGGCGTGCCAGTAGGCGTGCACTGGCCCAACGCCCGGGTAATCCAAGCCTGCGCTGACGGAGTGCGCGTTGAGAATCTGACCATCGTTGTCCTGCAAAATGTAGGTCTTACTGCCGTGCAGAATACCGACACCACCAGCAGAAATACTGGCGGCGTGCTGATCCGTGTTGACACCGTGCCCAGCCGCCTCGACGCCGACAAGTTTGACGTCGGTATCATCGAGGAAGGCCTCAAAGATGCCTGCCGCGTTGCTACCCCCGCCGACGCAAGCGATGACATCGTCTGGCAGTCGTCCGACCATCTCTTGGATCTGTTCGCGGGCCTCATCGCCGATGACGCGCTGGTAATCACGTACCATCTGTGGGTATGGGTGCGGGCCGGCGACGGAGCCGATGATATAGAACGTATTTTCGACCGTGGCGGTCCAGACGCGCAGCGCTTCGCTCATCGCGTCTTTCAGCGTGCGCGTGCCGCTGGTGACCGGAACAACTTCAGCACCGAGCAGTTGCATACGCGTGACGTTGGGGGCTTGGCGCTGAATGTCTTCTTCGCCCATGTAAACGACACATTCCATACCGAACAATGCGGCGACGGTTGCCGTGGCGACACCATGCTGGCCTGCGCCGGTTTCGGCCATGAGGCGATGTTTCCCCATACGGCGTGCGAGTAGGGCTTGCCCGACGGTGTTATTTATTTTGTGCGCGCCGGTATGATTGAGGTCTTCACGTTTCAGGTAGATGCGTGAACCTTGACAGGCTTCGGTCAGGCGTTCGGCAAAATACACGGGTGATGGTCTGCCCACGTAATGCTTTAGGTAGCGCGCGAACTCTGCGCGAAAGGCGTCGTCTGCCCAGGCCTCTTGGTGTGCGGCGTCGAGTTCGATCAGGGCGGGCATGAGTGTCTCGCCAATATAGCGTCCGCCAAATTCGCCGAAATGCCCGGTGGCATCGGGATCGTGCGCCAGCGTTGTTTGTGTATCATTCATAATAGGGTTCCTTGTGTTGATAAGGAGTCGTGTTCAGGCGGGAGACCTTACGTTTGTGTGACCTCTGAAGCCACGCGGCGCGCGTGCGCGATGAACTGTTTCATTTTCTGGCGATCTTTGTGTCCAGGGTGCGTTTCGGTGCCAGAAGCAACGTCGACGCCGAAGGGGAGCACGGTGCGAATGGCGTCGCCAACGTTGTCGGGTGTGAGGCCACCGGCAAGCATGACGGAGCGTTGTGATGCCAATTGTGCGGCAGCAGTCCAGTCGGCGGTTTGGCCTGTTCCGCCGTAGTGGCCGGGCACGTCTGCGTCGACGACGAGGGTGAGGTCAGGCCATTCGTCCGCGGGAGGGAGGCAGTGTTGATCGCGTAGTTTGACGGCGCGCCAAACTGGCTGTGTCAGTTGTGCGTAATCGTCCGGTTGTTCGTCGCCATGCAATTGAATGGCGCAGAGGTTGCAGTCGTGCGCGATGGTTGAAAGGTCCTGTGCGGGTGTGTTCACGAAGACGCCCACGGCGCAGTCTAATTCTTCGGTTTGATCCATAAGTTGAGCCAGTGCGAGCGGGCTTATGCAGCGGGGGGATTCGGGATACAGAATGAACCCGATATAATCCGCGCCAGCCTCAAGGGCATAAAGCGCGTCATCGCGTGTGGTGGTACCGCAAATTTTGATAGCAAAATCCATGAGCGTCTGTCACATCGGGTGGGTTATGAAAAGACCTTCTATTATAGGTCAAGGCTCGGGAGTGTCGATGCCAAGATTTGCATCGGCGTCGCGTTGGGACACTACCTGATGGACATGCGCTTCAGGGCGCTCTCCAGGGTGGGGTCATCGAAGGTGAAGCCCGATTGTTGAAGGACGGCGGGGACGGCGCGTTGACCGGCCAGTAGGAGTTCGTCGGCCATTTCGCCCAGTAGCAGTCGAGCGAGGCCTGTCGGCAGGTGCATAAATGCAGGGCGTTTCACGGCGCGGCCGAGCGCTTTCGTGAAATCGCGGTTCGTGACGGGTTTGGGTGAGGCAATGTTGACGGGACCGCTAATCGACGCATCCGTCAGGCAGCAGTAGAGCGCGCGTACGGCGTCATGTAGGGAGATCCAGCTGTAGTACTGTTTCCCGTTTCCCATCTTGCCGCCTAGGCCGAGTCGGAAGGGGGGTAGCATTTTGGCAAGCGCACCGCCGTGGGGAGCGAGGACCATACTAATGCGGGCGTGGACGACGCGAATGCCTGCATCACGCGCCGGTGCGGCGGCCGCCTCCCATTGTCGGGTGACATCCGCTAGAAAGCCCTCGCCGGGCGATTGGGTTTCATCTAAAAGAACGTCGCCGCGGCTTCCGTAGTAGCTGATGCCCGATGCGCAGATGAGTGTTCTGGGTTTCGTGGGCATGTTCGCCAGCGTTTCAGCGAGTAGGCGTGTCCCGTCTACGCGGCTACGTAGGATTCGCGATTTGCGGGCTTTGGTCCACCATCCGCCGGCGACGCTTTCACCTGCGAGATGAACGACCGCATCTATGGGAGGGCTTCCGGACAGGTCAATCTCGCCCGTGGTGGGGTCCCAGTTTGGCGGTTTGCTAGCATTGCCGCGTGCCAGAGGCATAGCTGTGTGTCCTTGCTCGTGTAGGTGGCGGATCAGGGAAAATCCCAGAAAGCCAGATGCACCTGTGATAAGAACATTCATTGTAGGATATTACCAGTTAGGCTTCGTCGATGTTGTCGGTGCGCGCTTTGCGCCCAAGGTAGCCGCCGTGATGGCGCAGGCCGTAATCATGGCGGGTGACGCCTTTGTGATCCATAAGCGCGATTGCGATGGCGTCGCTGAT
>JBLHHU010000021.1:0-23836 GCA_047615735.1 Kiritimatiellia bacterium
AGGAGAGGTCGCTAGAATCCGTCTGCGGGGTGCCCGCAGACGGATTCTAGCGACATATATCTATTTTTTCTTTCCTCCGTGTCCTCTGCGAACTCTGCGGTTAATCTTCTTTTCCAGGAGCTGGGAATTCTACAATGCAGCCTAGAAACGACGCAATGGAAACGTTATTAAAACTGAGTAATTTGGTGTCATAGCCGTGGCCTATGGGATGCTAGTGAAACACCATTGTAACAGATGACTGGACCCTGATCGATAGGACTGATAAGGTTGCGCGCTTAATTTAAGGAGCATCGAGATGGAAGCTGGAATCGTCGGTTTACCCAATGTTGGGAAAAGTACACTTTACAACGCATTGACGTCAGGCGGCGCTGAATCCAGCAACTACCCCTTCTGCACCATCGAGCCCAATTCGGGCGTGGTTCCTGTCCCCGACCGACGCCTCGACCTGATTAATGCGCACATGCCGACCGAGCAGCTCATTCCCGCCACACTCAAAGTGGTCGATATTGCAGGCATCGTGCGTGGCGCCAGCAAGGGCGAAGGACTCGGCAATAAGTTCCTATCCCACATCCGCGAAGTGGATGCCGTGCTGCATGTCGTGCGCTGCTTCGAGGATGACGATATCACGCACGTGGACGGAAGCGTGGATCCCATGCGGGACATTGACACCATTGAAACGGAGTTGATGTTGGCCGATCTCGATATGATCGAAGGCGCGCTACCCAAGCTTGAGCGTCAAGCACGTGGAAAAGATTCAGATTCAGTCATTCGACACGCGGTATTTTTGCGTAGTTCGGAAGCGTTAAAAGCGGGCAAGCCTGTGCGCGCTATTGACTGGAGCGACGATGAGCGTATCGCCGTTCGTGGTTGCGGGTTCCTGACGGGAAAGCGCGTGCTCTATATCGCCAATGTTCCCGAGGATCAATTGCACGAAGACAATGCTTATGTTGAAGCCGTCCGTGGATATGCGGAGGCCAACGGCGGCGAAGTGGTAAAAGTCTGCGCCAAAATCGAATCCGAATTATCGGAATTGGCACCTGAGGATCGTGACGAACTGCTGGAGAGTATCGGTCTTGAAGAACCCGCGCTGAATGCTGTCATCCGCGGTGCATACCATCTGCTCGGTCTACATAGCTATTTTACGGCGGGCCCTAAAGAGATTCGCGCCTGGACCATTCCTGTAGGATGCCGGGCACCCCAAGCGGCGGGTGTCATTCATACGGATTTTGAACGTGGTTTCATTCGTGCGCAGTGTTATAGCGTTTCGGATCTCGAAACCTACGATAACGAGGCCGGCATTAAGAGTGCTGGTAAACTGCGCGTCGAAGGCAAAGACTACGTCATGCAGGACTCCGATGTGGTTCACTTTCTTTTCAACGTTTAGTAGCAGGTCGCTAGAAGGATGGGCTTATGATTTCTCTACGTGCATTGCTTGTACTCACCCTCTCCTTATGGGCACAGGCGTCGATTGCGCAACATCGCCTCATCACCCAGGGCAACAATAAGCTCGCGATCATTGCCGCGAATGGTGACGTCGAATGGGAAATGCCCTGGGCTGCCATTCATGATATTCATGTCCTGACAAACGGTCACATCATGGTCCAACGTGACCGTATGGGTGACATTGTTGAGATTGACCCGATCACCAAGTCGGTGGTTTGGAATTATCATGCAGCCAAACGCAACGGTAACGAAGGACGTCGAATCGAAGTGCACGCCTTTCAGCCCCTCCCCAACGGCCATCTGATGATCGCCGAAAGTGGCGCCGAACGCATCATTGAGGTGGACCGCGATGGGACGCTTGTGTCGTCTATTCAAATGCAATTGAACAAGCCGAATGCGCATTCGGATACCCGTCTTGTGCGTAAGTTGGCGAACGGAAACGTGCTCGCCTGCCACGAAAAGGATGGTGTCGTTCGTGAGTACAGTGACCAAGGCGAACTTGTGTGGGAATTTGAGATTCCGTTATTTGACAAGCCGCGCAAGGGCGGACACGGTCCAGAAGCATGGGGAAACCAGGTGTTTTGCGCCTTACGTTTGGCGAACGGTAACACCCTGATGGGCACGGGAAATGGACACAGTGTTCTCGAGGTGAGTCCAGATAAGACCATTGTATGGCAATTGCATCAGGATGACCTGCCCGATATTCGTTTGGCATGGGTCACGACGCTTGAAGTGTTGCCGAACGGCCACTATGTCATCGGAAACTGCCATGCGGGCGTTGGACAACCCATGCTGGTTGAAATCGACCCAAGGACAAAGACGGTCGTGTGGACATTCGCGCAGTTTGAGCGTTTTGGGAATTCGATGTCGAACTCGCAATTGCTCGACGTTGGGCCTGACGTTATTCGCTGAGCGTGATGCCGACCGGGCAGTGATCCGAGCCCAAAACCGCTTGGCGAATAAATGCATCTGTGACGCGATCACGCAAGGCTTCAGCCACGCAGAAATAATCAAGCCGCCAGCCGATATTTCGGTCGCGTGCACCCGCGCGATAACTCCACCAACTGTACTGCTCTGAGTTTTGATTGAACGCGCGGAAGCTGTCGAAGTATCCCGCATCCACGATGTTGTCGAATCCGGCACGTTCTTCATCTGAAAAACCGGCATTCATGCGATTCGCTTTCGGGCGCGCCAGATCGATTTCTTTGTGAGACACGTTTAAATCGCCACAAAAAATGACGGGTTTAATGGCGTTTAGACGATCCATTTCAGCGAGAAAGTCGACATCCCATTGGCAACGGTAATCCAGTCGCCGTAATTCGTTCTGAGCATTGGGCGTATACACCGTGACGAGATGAAAGGTGTCGAACTCCAGCGTAATGACGCGACCCTCGCGGTCATGTTTTTCAATGCCGAGTCCATTTTTCACAGAAAGCGGCGTGGTTTTGGTGAAAATCAGTGTCCCTGAATAACCCTTCTTCTCTGCCGAATTCCAATAGGTTTCGTAGGCCGCAGGAAAGACGTCATCCAGCTGCTCTGGATGGGCTTTGGTCTCTTGGATACAGAGAATGTCAGGATCCTCGTGCGCTAAGTAGCCCAGGAAATCCTTTTTTAGGCCTGCACGGATGCCGTTGACGTTCCAGGAAACTATCTTCATCTCGCTCCTTGTCTTCAATAGATAGACGGGCAACCCGCCTGTGCCCATTCACGCATGAACAGGATGATTTCGTCACGCGACGGCGAGCGCATGTTGCGAACATAGAAGCCAGAATTGCAGACGCCCGTTGCCAGACACGCTTCCGGGTCCAGGCCCGATAGGAGCCCCATGCAGAAGCCAGCATTGAAGTTGTCCCCTGCCCCCGTCGTCAGTTTTGGGTCCTTACAAAATGGACCTTCGATAAAGTGTTGGCCTGTAGCGGATGCGACACCCGCACCGGCCAGAGGATGAATCATAACCATGTCGAGCGACAACGTGTTACGAATTTCGGCGGCACGTGTTGTCAAATCGTCAATGCGACGGCCAAGTAATACCTTGGCGATTTGGACAGATTCGTTTTCGTTGAGCCCGAGTACGACATCGGCGCAGCTTTGGAGATCGCCAATCAAGGTGAGCACCTCGCGAATATCTTTCTCGCTGCGTTTTTGTGGATCGGCCAAGTCGACGAATAGCTTCGGGCGAACGGTGTTCTTCGCGAGAGCGTCTTTGAGCCCAACGAGGATGCTGTTCATGTTGGGGAGCATGGTCCAATTCGTGCAGGCGATCATGCTGATGTTGGCAAGAAGCTTTTGCATGTCTTCAGCCGGAACCAGTTGCGTCAGATTGGACCAGTTGATGTCAGACAAGGTGTGCATCTTGCCGAGCATGAGTTTTCCATCGTTAAACTCCAAGGCATCCGTATGTGCTGGGTCGGTCACGGACACAACGGAGGCGCAGGACGTGGCGAACTGTTTGAAAACTGGGTGAATGTCAGGTGCACCGATCGAGCCCATGTAATGGACAGGGTGCCCTTGTGTCATGAGTGCGTTTGCCAAAATTGGGCCGTTGCCTCCAAGTTTTACTTGAATAGGCACCATCTCGATGTTCGCACTAAGTCCTGCAGCCGCGCCAATACGCTCTGCAAATTCGGCCATGGAGGGAATGGTGTCGAACGTGTCGGTGTCATGGCGACGGTCAACGACATGAATGATTTCGTCGACGAAACCATCAAAGCCAACAAGGACGTGCGCCTTAGAGGTGTTTTTCTCTAGGCCGTCGGCGCCGCGGCTAACGACAGCGCATCGTGGAATACTGTTCAAACGGACCCCGTTTCAAATTCGTTGATAAACGCGCCTGAAGCGCATGGTTAAAACGTACGACCATACAGCAAGGTTGACGTCGCGACAAGTGCCCGGGCGCATGCAGGGATGCGTCTAGCTGTTGTCGTAGCCAAGATTCGGCGCGAGCCACTTTTCGGCTTTTGCAAGGTCCCAGCCTTTTCGCTCGGCGTATTCCTCGACTTGATCTTTGGCAATCTTTCCAAGACCGAAATAGGCCGAATCGGGATGTGAGAAATAGTATCCGCTGACGGCGGCACCTGGCCACATCGCGCAACTTTCCGTGAGCTCGATTCCAGCACGTTCCGGGGCCTCTAGCATGCTGAATAATGTGCGTTTTTCGGTGTGATCAGGACACGCAGGGTAACCAGGCGCTGGGCGAATGCCCTGATACTTCTCTTGGATCATATCATCGTTGTTCAGCGTCTCATCCGTCGCATAGGGCCAGAATTCTTTTCGAACACGCTCGTGTAGGTGTTCGGTGAAAGCCTCCGCAAGTCGATCGGCCAATGATTTAAGCAGTATGGAACTGTAGTCGTCGTTGTCTTTTTCAAAACGCTCAACGTGGGGTTCGATGCCATGACCGGTTGTCACCGCAAATGCACCGATGTAGTCCTCTATGCCGGATGACTTGGGGGCGATCAAATCGGCAAGACATTGATTCGGGCGCCCGGTACCTTTGGCCATCTGTTGACGAAGAAAATGCAGTTGAGCGATTGTTGCGTCGCGTTCTGAATCCTCGTAAACCGCGACATCGTCCTTTTCAAGACGGTTGGCTGGCCAGAATCCGAAAACAGCTTTCGCTGTCAGCCATTTCTCGTCAACGATCTGCCGTAGCATGCTCTGCGCGTCGCTGAAGAGTTTGGTCGCAACTTCGCCGACGACGGAATCCTCAAGAATCTCTGGATAGATGCCATGAAGCTCCCATGAATTAAAAAACGGGGTCCAATCGATACGCTCAAGTATGGGCTCCAGCGGATAATCGTCCAGCGTCTTTAACCCCAAAAACGTTGGTATTGGTGGGACGTAGTTGTCCCAGTCTATCTTTGCATCGTTTTTGCGGGCGTCGTCGATGGTAAGCAACTTGCCCCTGCCCTCTCGACCCTTACGCTTCGCGCACACATCTGCGTATTCTTCACGGATCGCGGCGGCGAATGCCGGGCGCGTTGCTTTATTCAGCAGCTTTGATGCGACACCAACGACGCGCGAGGCATCTTTGACGTAGATGGCCTCGTGTGAATAGTTGGGTGCGATTTTAACGGCAGTGTGTACCTGTGAGGTTGTGGCGCCCCCAATCAAGAGCGGCAGGTCGAAGCCCTCGCGTTCCATTTCGGCTGCCACATGACACATCTCGTCCAATGACGGTGTAATGAGGCCACTCAGGCCAATAATGTCACAGTTCTTTTCTTTGGCGGTTTTGAGGATGATTGCACACGGGACCATGACGCCAAGGTCAATGACTTCGTACCCATTGCATTGCAAAACGACGCCGACGATATTTTTTCCGATATCATGTACGTCGCCTTTGACGGTCGCCATTAAAATGGAGCCCTTTTTCTGGACTTTACCGTCTTCGCCCAATTCAAAGTAGGGGTCGAGGTAGGCTACAGCCTTTTTCATCACCCGGGCACTTTTGACAACCTGAGGCAGGAACATTTTTCCGGAGCCGAAGAGGTCTCCCACGACATTCATGCCACCCATGAGCGGGCCCTCGATGACGTCCAATGGTTTGTCGCATTCCAGGCGTGCGGCCTCAGTGTCTTCGTCAATATAATCGGTTATGCCTTTGACCAACGCGTGGGATAAGCGTTCTGCAACGGGCCATTCGCGCCACGAAAGATCCTCTTCCTTAGCGGCAATTTTACCGGCGTACTTATCCGCCACTTCGAGCATACGTTCGGTTGCGTCGTCGCGACGATTGAGAACCAAATCGAGCGCTCGCTCGCGCAGTTCCTCCGGAATGTCTTCATAGATGCTCAACTGGCCTGCATTGACAATGCCCATGTCCATGCCCGCCTTGATGGCATGGTAAAGAAAGACGGCGTGCATGGCTTCGCGCACAATTTCGTTTCCGCGAAACGAAAAACTGAGGTTGCTTACGCCGCCGCTGATGTGTGCATGTGGACATTCAATTTTGATCTGACGAACGGCTTCAATAAATTCAACGCCGTAGTTGTTGTGCTCTTCGATCCCCGTTCCGATCGCAAAAATATTAGGGTCAAAAATGATGTCTTCAGGTGGGAAATCGGCTTCCTGTGTCAATAAATCGTATGCACGCTTACAGATAACAACACGGCGTTCAAGCGAATCGGCCTGCCCGTCTGTGTCGAAGGCCATGACGATGGCTGCTGCCCCGTAGCGGCGCACTTCGCGAGCCTGTTCAAGGAAAGGGCCTTCGCCTTCTTTCATGCTGATCGAGTTGACCACAGATTTGCCCTGAACACATTTCAGCCCAGCTTCGATGACGAGCCATTTTGAGGAGTCGATGACCAGTGGTACGCGACTTATGTCGGGTTCCGACGCAACCAGTTTAAGGAAGCGATCCATCTCAATCTCTGATTCGAGTAGGCCTTCGTCGAGATTGACGTCGATAAGCTGGGCGCCATTATCAATTTGCGAGCGTGCCACACCGAGTGCTTCCTCGTACTTTTCTTCCTTGATCAAACGTAAAAACTTACGTGATCCGGTGACGTTGGTTCGCTCCCCGATGTTGACGAAATTTATTTCAGGAGTAAATGCGAACGGTTCTAAGCCACTCAGGTGCAGGCGTGGTTCAAGTGTCGGAACGCTTCGGGGTTTAATTCCTGCAACGGCCTCAGCGATCGCGCGGATGTGATCGGGCGTGGTCCCGCAGCAGCCGCCAACAATATTTAAGAGTCCGCTTTCTGCAAACTCCTTCAAGAGCCCTGCCATGTATTCGGGTGTTTCGTCGTATTCGCCGAATTCATTGGGCAAGCCCGCATTCGGGTGGGCACTGATGCGTGTATCTGCAGCGCGCGACAGATCTTCAATATGAGGACGCAGATCTTTCGCGCCGAGGGCGCAATTGAAGCCGACGCTGATTGGCCGGGCGTGCGAAACGGAATACCAGAATGCTTCCGGCGTCTGCCCTGTCAGCGTTCGTCCGCTGGCGTCGGTAATCGTACCGGAAATCATGATGGGATAGGTTACATCGTTATCATCAAAGAATTTCAACACGGCATAGATCGCCGCTTTGGCATTTAAGGTATCGAAAATGGTTTCGATCAGAATGATGTCGGCACCACCATCGACCAAACCACGGGTTGAATCGGTGTATGACGCCACGAGCTCATCAAAAGAGACGTTTCTGAATCCTGGATTGTTTACGTCTGGAGAAATGGAGGCGGTGCGGTTCGTCGGGCCCAAGACCCCTGCAACGAATCGGGGACGGCCCGGTGTTTTGGCTTCAGCGGCATCGGCCGCATCACGAGCGATGCGTGCGCCGGCTTTGCTAAGTTCGTAGCCCAGCGCTTCCATCTGGTAATCGGCCATCGAAATTGCATTGGCGTTAAACGTGTTAGTCTCGACGATGTCGGCGCCAGCGTCGAAGTTCTGCGTGTGGATTTCAGCGATGAGGTGAGGCTGCGTCAACACGAGCAGATCGTTGTTTCCCTGTAGGTCCGTGGGGTAATCTTTGAAGCGCTCGCCGCGAAAATCGGCTTCCTTCAGCTTGTGTCGCTGAATCATTGTGCCCATGGCACCGTCGAGGATGAGAATGCGTTGCTTGAGGAGCGCTTCGAACTGTTCTGTGCGTTTTGTATTCATAATTTGATCGCGTGAACTATATATAAATTTGAAATAACCCCAAGAAAAGTATACATTTTTTTTCGCCTATCCTTAGGTTGTACCCAATATTTCCTTCTATTTTCTTAAATCGAACGTGAGGATCGTCGGCGTGGAGCATTCGCCCTCAACTGAGAGTTTTCGCGTAGCCGTTCTTGGAGCAGGCCCGGCTGGGCTGTATGCGGCAGCCGAGCTACTTAAGCGTGATGACACCATTATTGTCGATATCTTCGATAAACTGGACGTTCCTTTTGGCCTAATTCGCTTCGGTGTGGCACCTGATCACCAGCACACGCGCAGTGTCTGTAAGTATTTCGATAGGATGCTCAACGACCCGCGCGTTCGTTTCCTTGGGGGCGTGGCGCTTGGTGCGACATTGAGCGTCCAGCAGCTTGCTGGCTTCTATAATGCCGTTGTTATCGCAACAGGCGCCGAATCCGATAATCAACTCGCCCTCGAAGGCGTGAAACTGCCGGGTGCGTGTAGCGCACTTGATTTCGTTGGCTGGGTGAACGGACGGCCCGGTTTTCTAGAACAACCCGCGCCCCTGTCCGCGACAACGGCGGTGATTATTGGAAATGGTAATGTTGCACTCGATGTCGTACGCCTGCTGCTTAAACCACCCGCAGACTTTGCCGATACCGACATTAACCCCAATGCGTTGTCGGCCTTGCGGAAGAGCAACATTCGGCATGTTCATGTCGTCGGGCGTCGCGGACCGGCCCAGGCATCGTTCACGCTTCACGAACTTGAGGAAGTATTGCAACTACCTGACTGCGATATCCACGTGTCACGCGATGATCTTGCTTTATGCGATGCGAGCTTGGCGGAATTATCTGGTGATGGTGCGGCCGTCCGTGCGCGGCGAGACATTGTTGATGCTTTTCGGGGCGCTGTAGATCGCCCTTCAACCGGTGCTGAGAAACAGTTAACGTTCCGGTTTTGCGAATCGCCTGTTCGCTTTGAAGGTAACGACGCAATGGAACGAATCGTTTTTTCGAAAAACACGTTACGTGGAGCTGCCGGGAACCAAACCGTCGTCGCCTCTAACAACGTGGCATCGCTGACCTGTGGACTTGTCATTTCAAGCATTGGACAGCGCGGCGTACCTTTGCCAGGAATTCCTTTTGATGAAACGTCCGGAATCATTCCAAGTGTTGACGGGCGCGTTCAGGGTGAGAATGGAACCCTTGCGGGGCTCTACGTCAGTGGTTGGGCCGCGCGAGGCGCTACGGGACTCATTGGCCACAATAAACCCGATGCCAAAATGGCTGTCGATGCGATCTCCGAAGATCGAGCTGCGCTAAAGCGTTGCGACGAACGCGACGTGTTGACCTACCTCGTCGACAAAGGCATCCAGCCGGTGCCCTATCGTCCGTAGCTGATTCGGTTCGGCCTTAGCTCAGTGGTTCACGCTGCTCCGTGATGACGGGCAGGTTGGCGACCTTCTCTGCATTCAACACAATATAGTGACGCCATTTTGATGGCACTGAGCGATCTGGGAAAATGGCGTCGACCGGGCATTCCGGAGCACAGGCGCCGCAATCAATGCATGTGTCTGGATCGATCCATAGCGAACGCTTGTCTTCGTGAAAGCAATCCACAGGACACACGGTGATACAAACCGTGTTTTTGCACCCTAGGCAGGGCTCGGTAACAACAAAAGCCATGACAACTTGTCTCGCGATGATGGATTCGGGTAACAGCGCGTCGTGGTGATGCCCGCCCGCGCCTACTGGAAGAACATATAGCAGCGCATGGCTCATGGCGCAAGGTTGCCAATGCATCTTGGGCGTTGCAGGATTATGCAAGCATTGCGTTTGCCGTTAGTGGCGGCTTCAAATCGTTTGACGTCAGCCGCGTTCGGGCGTCTAATGGAGCGCATTATGTCTCTGCAAACATTTGTCTCTTCTCTTTTATGTCGCCCCACCTTTCAGCGACCCGTGCGCCTCTGTCTGTTGGCCCTGTTCGGGTTGAGCTGGTGCCAACCGGCACTATGCGGCGACAAGCCTGACGGCGAACTCGGCCAACTGGAGGCTCTTGTTGGGCACTGGACCAAGCTTCAGTTGTCGATTTCAGAGGAAGAACGTTCTTGGGCTTCCAAAGAAGCACACTGGCGTTCTGAAATTGATCTACTGAAGCGCGAAAAAGAAAAACTCAAACAATCCGCCGAAGCAGACGCCGCGATGCTTGACAATCAGAGCTCACAGGGTGTTTTGCGGATTGTGGAACGCGATCGGCTGCGGGCAAGCATGCAAGCCATGGGGCCGGTCCTTGACCGCGCCGAGTCCGATCTGAAGCCGTGGCCGGATCGATTGCCTCCCCTGCTTCGTGAACCACTATCTGAAATCATCACGGACATTCCGGCCGCGGCGTCACAACGTGATGCGCGTTCGAAGGTGCAACGCTTGCAAACTGTGTTATCTGCTTACGCGGAAATTGAACGCCTACAAAAAACAATTCATATTGGCGTCGAAATGGTTGGTTTGCAGGACGCGTCGCGTCGCGAGATGGATGTTTTCTATATTGGCCTGGCGCGCGGCTTCGCCGTTTCTGCTGATCAGTCGTTCGCCGCTGTTGCTGATGTGTCAGACCGTGGCTGGCGTTGGGAAGCGGCGCCTCAACTGGGTCCCAACATTCGACGTGCTATCGATGTGATTGATGGCCGTCATTCAGCAGAATTGGTGACGCTGCCCTTTCAGGTGAAGGGAAGCGAAGAATGAGTTTTGGCAAACGCCCTTATCTGTTTATCTGTGGTGTTTTCCTGATGGCCGTCTCTCTGTCTGTCCCTTCCAACGCACATGATGCGCACGACCATGCCCGTATGCACGATGCCATCGAAAAGGCTCAGGCCAGGGTCGAATCTGCCACGACAGTGTTGCGCGATTTACGAGAATCTCAGGACGAGGCACGCGCACCGCTACAAGCGACGTTGGCGCAATTGCAACATGACACCCTAATGTTAAGGCAGGACGCAGAGCAGCGTTTGGAGACGAAATCGCAAAAACAGAGCGAGGCCGATAGCATGGCCCGTGACGTCGCAACGCTGAACCAAACGTACGACACCTTGTATAGGATGATTGAAGACTATCGGCGTGGATTTGAATCACGACAACTCAGTGCCGTGTCGCAACGCTATCAGGAATCACTGAGAATCATCGATGAGTGTCTATCCGAGCCGCCTTCAACAAACGTGCTGTCTGGCAGTCTCGTTAAGCTGTTGCGGCTTGGTGATGGATGGAATCGTGACCAGTTGGGCGGAGCCACATTCTCCGGCACGTGCTTGACCTCAGATGGACTTGAACGGGACGGAATGTTTGTGACGATCGGCCCCCTCGCCTACTTTGCTGACCATACGGACAAGGCTTTGGCAGGGATGGTGGTTACACGAACGGGCAGTCGGGTGCCACTACTTGTAAAAGCATCGTCACCAGTGATCGCAACAGCCATCGTCGAACTCATGAGCGGTGACGTCGCACACATTCCCATTGATCCGAGTGGCGGCGACGCAATCAAGGTTGCTGCCAAACAGTCGAACTTAGTGGAGCACTTGACTGCGGGCGGGGTGATCATCATTCCACTACTCTTTATTGGCCTATTTGCTGCTGCGCTAGCCGTCAGCAAAATGGTTTCGCTGAGTCGTATCCGTACGCCAAGCGATGTTGCGCTCAATGACATAGTACGATGCATTCGAACGGCCAAGACCGATGAGGCCGCCGCTCTCGTCGCTCAGTTGGGCGACCCATACGGTGTCGTGCTACTGGCCGGTCTGCAATACCGTCATCTGCCTGCCTCGCATCTTGAAGAAGTGCTCCAGGAACGTGCCTTGGCAACCCTGCCGACGCTGGACAAGCATTTGGGGATGTTGGCTGTTCTGGGAGGCGTTTCGCCGTTGCTTGGATTGCTTGGGACGGTGACGGGAATGATGTACACTTTCGAACGCGTTGCCCTTTTTGGCACCGGCGATGCCAAGCTTCTGTCCGGGGGGATCTCGGAGGCTTTGGTCACAACAGAAGTCGGTTTGATGATTGCTGTACCCATCCTGATCGTCCACGCCATGTTGACGCGCCGCGTTCGCACGATCGTTGCACATCTGGAGCAAACCGTTCTTGGGTTCATGAATCGTATGCAGGAAGCAGAGGGATCAAATGATTGAGCCTCTCGTGTCCTACTGGCGTACCGGTGGACTACTCATGCCTGTGCTGGCGTGCATTTCATATGGAATATGGTTTTTCTATTTGCGGCTTCGTTCTCAGGCGCTCGGCATGATTCGTGTTCCCGATGCGTTCCGTGAGGATCACGTGGAGTCCATTGGCCGTGACTTGTTGCTCATGTCGGCCTTAACTGCAGCAGCTCCGCTGATTGGCTTATTGGGAACCGTCATCGGCATGGTGACAACATTCGATGCCGTGTCATCCAGTGCTGGACGTGCGGGCGACGAGGTTGCTGCCGGAATCAGTCAGGCCTTAATCACGACGCAGTGTGGGCTTGTTGTTGCTATTCCTGGACTGTTTGGTCGAGCACGTGTTCAACGTCTGATGGCGCATGCTCGTGTGCGTATGCGCGAATGCGCAATAGGATTAAACGTTCGTCTGGAACCACTGGCGTCGGAGCATGTGGCCATATGAAACGTTTTGACTTATCACGTTCGTTGTCTGACAAGGGCGTAGATATTAATATCTCGCCACTCATCGACGTTGTTTTCTTGTTACTCATTTTCTTTGTCGTGACGACGGTTTTTGTCGAAGAAACGGGCGTGACCGTCACCAAGCCTACGGCTGTTTCTGCAGAAGATTTGGATCGGCAAAGTCTACTTTTTGCGCTAACGGAATCGGGCGATATCGTCTATGGCGGTCGAACGATCGCACTCAATGCAGTACGGGGCATTGTGACGCAACAATTGCGTGACGGGGTTGATTTGCCTGTTGTTTTGATTGGCGACACGGGCGCACAGCTGGGGAAGTTGGTCGAGTTGATCGATGAATGTAAGCGCGCTGGTGCCGGACAGGTCAGCATCGCCGCCCGGAAGGTGTCTTCATGAGTAAGGCGCAAAGCATTCCACAAGCAACGGGTCTACAGCATCTCCTTCTGCCTGCGTTAATGACCGTGCTTATCTTTATGGCCTTGCCTTTGGCCAATGTGTTTCAGAGACCTGCAGGTAGCTATGTTTTGCATGAGCTGTCGGACACGGTCGCCCCACCCCCTGCACTCCCTGAGCGCCAGACCGTGCCGTCTGCCGCTGTGCCTGATCCTGTTGTGCCGCACTTGAAATCGGATCCGATGTTACTTCCTATTCAAGCGTCCCTAAAACTTGAATTGGACTCATTGGATCTGTCGGGGGCATTCTTACAAGATTTTCGTATCGCGGATGTTGGCTTGAACGCCGATTTGCAGACAATGGTTTTCGAAATTGCAGACGTCGACGCCGAACCATTGCCAATTCACAGCGCGAATCCGGTTTATCCCTTTCGCGCGAAGCAACATCAGATTGAAGGATTTGTTAGCCTAAGTTTCATTGTCGATGCCGACGGCATGGTACGGGATGTCGCCGTTACGGACGCCCACCCCAATGCGGTCTTTGATCAGTCTGCGCTGAAAGCCGTCGGCCAATGGCGTTTCAAGCCGGGTAGCAAAGATGGCGCAGCCGTACGCGTACGAATTCACCAGACCATCCGCTTTACATTGGATCCGTAACGACATGCACGATTGCCATTCTAACACGATGTTGCACAACGACACGCGTCTGTGGGGACAATGCGTTCGTGTTGGCGTATTTATGGGGGTCGTTTTGTACACGATGTGCTGCGGACTGAGTCTGGCGCAGCAAGCGGAAGATGCGTTATCGACGTATTATCCAATGCCAAGCCACCGACCCGTCTATCTGGGCGCAAGCCCTTTTGAGCCGACCGTAACCCGAGAAGAGGCCGCGTTATTTGAGGCGTCCACAAGTCGCCCTACCAACGAGACCGCTCAAGCAATCGAATCATTACAGCGTGGTGTCTCTAAAATATCCAGTCCGGCGCTCGAGTTCGCCATGGGAAACCTGCATTTTCAAAACAACGACCTGGCGGCGGCGGAGATGAACTATGTCCACGCGTTGCGAAAACTACCAACGTTTCGGGCTGCTCAGAACAATCTCGCACGCGTTTATCTGGCACGCGATAAGCCGCGGCGAGCCATGTCTGTTTTTAAAGGCTTGATTCGTGACGGTCAAGGCGATGCTCAGACGTATTTATTGCTCGCGCATGCGCTGGCGTCCCTTGAGCAGCCCCTGTCGGCAGAAGGCGCCTATCGACAAGCCCTGATGCTCCGTCCAGGGAGCTCTGCGGCGCTGCGCGGTTTGGCGCGTACGCTTATTGCGCAGGAACGTTACCATGAGGTGTTGGCGTTGACGAAAGAGATGCAGGCGCATGATCCCGTGGATGCCGAGTTGTGGACGCTTCGTGCGAATGCCCATATTGCCCTTGAGCAGCATGATGCAGCCATTGATGCCATTGAGACGGGGCGTTTGCTATGCGCTCTGCCAGGTGATCTTCAGATGACGTTGGGGGAGTTATATATGAATCGAGAGCAGCCTCGCGAAGCGGCTTCTGCCTATGTAGCTGGGTTGCGTGACGCGGCGGGCAATACAGAACGCGTTCTTCAAGCCGTACATGCCTTCCTTTTGAACGACAGGGTTTCAGAAGCTGCTGAATGTTTGGCGGCGGTAACGATAACGCTCGAGACGAGCCCTTCCGTAGCGCAGCGAGTGACACTGCTTCAAGCCATGCTGGCGGAAAAACGGGGGGAAACGAAAGCGGCGTTAGCCGCCTACACTGCCCTGCTTGAGACCAGCCCTTTAAATGGTGATGTGCTGCTCGCCGTGGCCCGTTTGCAAATTGCCTTGGGGAATCATGACGTGGCGCGTATGCAGTTCGAACGCGCGGCGCGCCTGGAGGGCCTTGAGGCACGCGGACGCGTGCTTCAAGCACAGATGGAGGTGCAGCAAAAACATTATGCTGCGGCAATTCTTCTGCTTGAGCAGGCGCAAGTTTTTGACGAGGATCAGCATGTCACTCGGTATCTTGATCAGTTGCGTCGATTATCGCGACCCTAGCTTTGCGTTGCGCGCGATTGTTGTGTAGGAACAGCGGTGGCCGAAGTCGTGACACGCACATGCAGACCGAACGCAATAGGAGTGCCATTGCCACCATGTTAAGTGAATTCCGTACAGGGTTGAGCGACGTACTCTACATCAAGACAGAACGCTATCTCGATAGTGGCATCGCCGACCTTGATTCCGGGCCCCGATAAAGACTGCTGAGGCATCATTGGCGCATTGCAGCGTGAGGTTAAGCCATGACCGGATCCCGCAATGGGCCACAAGCATAGCGACGGCCGCGAACTGTTGCCGTGGTTTAAGTTACTGACGGTCAGTGACTCACATTACATTCGTGGCTATACCGTTGGTGAGTATTGGCTGTCCCGGTATGACCAAGGTGAAGCGGTCCGGTTTCTTCGCGATGGTTTCACATCGAATCCAAGTTCATTCCAGTTGCATCTTGTTCTCTCGCAAATACTGCTCAAGGTGCAACAGGACGCATCGAATGACGATGTGACATCCATCGGCGAGCTAAGCGAGATACATCAGGAAGCGCGCGTTTTGGCTGAACGTGCTGCGGAACTCGCGCTGCGACAGTGGACGCCTGGAAATCCCGACGGGAGTAGCGCCTGGAGCTACTACGACAAGAACGACGCATTGGCATGTTTTTATCAGGCCGTGCTCACGGAGCAGAAATACGGATCACCTCAAAAGGCGATTCAAAAGGCGCGAATCTACTTATCGTTTGTGGGAACGAATGCCGTTCTTGAACGTCTCGCGCAGGCACCATAAGCCGGCGCTTTGGTGCACTGGCGTCGTCCTGTTTAGCGATCCATCGTATGGCCTTCGACCGAACAGCGCGGACGCAGTCCGAAAAGACCGACATTGTAAGAGCCTTCGGACGGACAGCTCGGCATCACGCCACCAGGGAAGTATTCCTTCATGCCGTCGGGATCAACGGGGTCACCCTTTTTTAATTCAGCGTCGAATGTGCCGTATTGCTCTTTGGCGGCGTCAATCAACTGGAGGTTACGTCGACATTCGAGATCTTCAGGTACCGCTTGGGCTTCGGCGCCCATACCTTGCATCATTCCCCCCATGATGAGCTGCGTGATCATAGGGCCAATGGTTTGGGCGGATGTGACCAGCGCTTTGATTTCGCTGTAACTGACGCGCGTCACGGAAGCGACGCTGGAATTCTGCGTAAAGGAATACCCTGCGATACCGCCGGAGCCGTCAGGGATAGCATTGAGTATTTCCGGCTGCACATTTGGCATGCTGCGGAGCAAGTCCTTCAGCATCGACACCAACGATAGTGAATAGGCCGATGACGGTACGCCTTTAACTTTGGGAATTAGCGATACAAATGGTTTGGCCGTCAGGAACGATTTTGCGTCAGGCGTCTTGAGGTTGTCGATGGCCATATTCATGAATTCCTGTCCACCCATCGTGTATACAAGGTCGTTTCCAACGGTGGCAATTTCCCATGCAAATTTTTCCATCATGGGACCTGCCATCGTCATTCCAGGATTTGCTTTTGCAGCATCCTCGTCTATGGCGTACTTCATCGACATGATTGATGCGCCTCTGTAGGCACGTTTTTCGCCGTTGTCGAGGGTCATACCCACGTCCATTCCGGCGTATAGTTCGTTCATCTGAGCCATCATCTCATCGAAGGTCTTTTGAAACGCTTTGGCGTCCTTCAGGTGGAAGTATTGAACCATGCCGATGCCCTTGCCGTCCGGCTTCGTTGCGACAGACATTCCCATGTCGCCAGCATATTCACCCATCATAGCGGTTGCCCATTTCATCATATCGTCAGTGGCCGCCCCGCTATCATCACCCATGGTCTTAAACATGGTCTTCATGAATGCTGCATAGGGCTCAACGAACTCCTGCCATGCCTGCATGCCGCCCAGCATAACCGTGAAGTAACCGTTGGATGGCAGAATCTTTTCGTAGCGATTGGCCTTGTTGCCCGTGGCGCTGAGTGTCCTCGCGAGCCTACTTCCTGGTTTTAGATCAATTCGGTTATAGATGTCTAGCGTGGACGTTCCAGGGTTCATGCCAATACCATAGGTCTGCACGTCTTTGACAAAGGCATCGTAGAAGTCGATTTGGGCTTTTATCATTTCTTTCGGGTCGGCCCCTTTAGGCAGGCCCGATGCTCCAGCGGGAGGCATAGGCATGTTGGCCGTGGCGGTGGTGATCTCTTTTTTTAGCGTTGCCCAGACGGCGTCCAGATGAACGGCAAACTTGACCGTACCCGGCAGACGCGGTATGGCGTTTATTGCCTGACCCTTTGCATGACGGTCTCGAATCTGTTTCGTTGCATCCGCGCCCGTGCCTACAAAGACACGTGTACCGGAAGCTTCGACGAAAAGCTCTGGCTTTCCAGGGACTGTTGGCGCTGTGAGATGAAGCATCTTTCCATCTTTTACTGCCTTGCCGTAACCGGCCTTGAGCCCATCCACGTAGGCCTGTCCACCAGGGGGGACGGGCATCACCATGACAATAGGTGGCGCTGATGGTGGTCCGCCCGCGCTGTCAAATTTTGGCAGGAAAACGTAGAAACGAATCTCTGATTTGGTATCAAGGTTGGCAAGGTTGCCAATCATGGGTGTTTGTTGCGCGGACATCACGATCATGTCTTTGCCCAACGGCAAGCCCATACCTGCACCCATATTGACGAAATTGGAAATCAACTCATCGATAGAGGAAATTTCGACAGTAACAGCCACGGGTGCATTTGCAGCGCGTGCGGCGTTCGTGATTGTAAACAGTGCGATTAACGCGAGGGCGAGATTTCGTTTCATCAGTAGACTCCTGGAGTTTCCATGACCATCGTTGAAAACGAATAAGCATAGTACCGTGACGTGATGGGTAAAGGGAAAAACGAAAGAACATGTGTAAGCGTTTGAGGTGGATGGGCCGCGTCAGCAAGCCGGCAGTACATCCGCCCATGAATCACGCGCTTTTCTGAGTGCGTCCGCGCGGTGTGAGATCTGGTTTTTCGCTTCCGAGCCCAACTCCGCGAAACTACGGTCTTCACCGTTCGGGCAAAACAATGGGTCATAACCGAAGCCCGTCGTTCCTCGCGGCGATTCAAGAATTGTCCCGTAACAACGGCCCTCGACCACGCGTGAATTGCCTTCGGGGTCACTCAGAGCGAGGACACAGCAAAACGAGGCATCGCGACAGCGGGCGCCTTGCAAACGGCTTAAGAGTTTGATGTTGTTCTGCGCGTCAGTTGCGTTTTGACCCGCGTAGCGCGCAGATCGGACGCCAGGCTCGCCGTTCAATGCGTCGACGATTAACCCGGAATCATCTCCCAGCGCCCACATGCCGGAAAATTGAGCAAGGGTTTTGGCCTTTTTGATGGCGTTGTCCTGAAAGGTCAGACCGTCCTCTTCAACGGTGGGTACGCCCGGCATATCATCGGCACTCACAAGGTCAGGCAACTTCAGTATAGACCTAATTTCGTCGAGCTTGTGTGCGTTGCGTGTTGCAATACAGATCTTCAATGGCTGTCCTTTTCTGTATGTCTATTTAAATGCATCGAGAAGGGCCTGCGCTTGAAAAGCGATTTCAGGATCGTCGTGCTTTGTGGCGTCCTCGAGCAGGTCGTGTGCTTTCGGTCCAGCGGCGCGTAGTTGGCGTTCTGCTTCGCGCCGCACGGCGTAATCCTCTGCACCCAAATCACGAATGTACTGGCGCAGACGGTCGACGTCTTTTGCTGTACAGGGGATCTCTGAGACGGGTCCTGTGCCAATACCGTGTGCGTTGGCAATACGAACAAATTCTTCCTCCGCCAGTCGGCGCACGGTCCCGAGCGCCAGCACCGCTCGTTTTCCGTTCGTCGCGGCATCGGGAAAAACCCAAGGTGATGCAGGCGCTTCAACGCCTTGCGTTGGCGTACGCATCAGGTAGGGCTTGCCGTTCTCTGCAGTCAGGGTTGCTTCGGCGTCCGCGCCAAGCATGGACGTCAATTCGGACAGCTGTACCGGCATCTGTCGCTCAGTGAGTACGTGCGTTTCAATCGCTTTTCGTAGCGCATTTAATCGGTCAATGTCCGTTGCAAGGTGATCTGGTAGGACATCTGTCTGGGCACCCTGCAGCGTCGCGATTGAATGTTTTTTGTTCGTCTTGGGGGCATCAATTTCTCTCGCATAAAGCCAGAACTTATCCCGCTTCAGGGCTTGTAGTTGGATGATGCGGTCATCGTCTGCCCGTAACGTGACTGTCGCCACGGTTTGTGGCTCGTCGTAATCGATCGACATAATCTGCATTCGCGTAATGGATTGCATCGCATCCCATGCATTGGCTTCGGTCAAGCTGCGTGTGGTATTCTCCAAGAGCGCACCGGTGAAACAACGCGTCAATTGTGCAGCATTCCGTGCCTTGATCTGCTGACCAATAAACGCCCAGGTGGACTCTGGCGAGATCAATTGTAAGCCAATCCACGCATGCCCGATGATATGCTGATAGAACGCAAGCGCGTCCGTACGGGTTTTGGGGTCCAAATCACGTTGTAGGAGCCTGTCTAAATCGCGCTCTGCCGCCACGCTACGTTTCTGCGAACCTAGTGCTCGTGCTCGCCATAGGAGTGCGATTTCAGTGTAGGGCGAATCTCGATGGGCCGTGTCGATAACCGTCGTGAATGATTTCGTTGCCAACGTAAAGTCTTCTTTGTCATAGGCGACAACACCCTCGCTAAAGTGTTGTCCCAGTGCAATAAAGGCGACGGCAACAAGGCCAGTTGCGTCCATGGTGTGATGCTCCTGCGGTACGCCCGATCCTTAGATCGATTCCCCTATACAAAATACTTCCCAAAGCGGTCTTGTGTGAGTAGCGACGAGGTGAGCGTAGCCCGCAGGCGAAAACGTTTAGAATCCCTTGAGAGACTCAGGGACCGCTCGTTCACGCAGGGCAGTCTTGCGTGCTTCCTCAAGTCGTGTCCGTTCTCCGATGAAGAGAACCCCACTCTCTCGATCGTAGGAAGCTTCGGCTTTGTCGTCTGCCCGACGCCACATGACAAAGGTTGAAAGATCGCGCATAAGCTTCAGTTGCTGTTCTTCACTCAGTTGTTGGTCCTTGTTGTCGTTTTTCCATAGCTCGACTTGATTCAGGCGCAGCCATTTGGATTCGCTGATATTGAAACGCATCAGGGCGTTTAGCTCAGCATTGGATAGGCCCATGTGATCTTTGCGACTGTAGAAAATTTCGACAGCCACGCCCTTGGAGAAGACGGCCTCGACGATGTAGCCCTGCATTTCGTACCAGCGCAGCTGTTCGGCCCCAACAATCTTAATACTGACGGGTTTGCCGTAGCGCTTGTCGCACTGCACGGCGCTTTCTTGAAAGCGTGCAAATAAAGATCCAGGCAGTGCAGCTATTACGAATAAAATAGTAACGATCTTTTTCATGTTCTCAAACATGCGCATCCATTTATCTTCACATTCTCAGCGTTGATAGTCACGAATTAAACATTCAATAATTTCAATTGCGTCAATTCGCGCTTCGTCAAATCGTAATCCGGCAAGCATTTTCCCTGATTCCTGCTGTTCAGTTAGCCACATGCACTCTGCATGTACATCGAACCAAACTTGTCCCAGTATTTCTTTAGGTAGCGCAATTCGTAATGAATAACTCTGTCCCTTTTCGACCATGACCGAACACATAATACCAACGCCTTCCGTGTTGATGTTGACCACATTGCCAAAGGCTATGTGGTTCGACGTTTCGGTAACCGACAAAAAGGCTATCAGCTCATATCTCTCCAGTTTCCGATGCGTATGAACATCCGGTATCTGATCTAAGTTAAGCATGTTGCGTACCATTCGAGACTAGTTGTCGCGTTGAAAACAACTTAATCGGCGCCAATGGCTTTTCTGACTCGCTCAAGTATAGGCTCATCATGAACCACGAAATCTTTACCCGTGATCAATTCATAGGCTTTTACATAGCGACGCGCGGCTTCTTCGCGTACTTCATCCGTCAACGTTGGCGGTACGCCGTCACCTGTGAATCCACGTTCTGCCAGCCATTGACGCACATATTCTTTGTCGAGCTTGCGCTGTTCTTGGGCCGTATCAAACAGTGGTTGGTAGGTGTCGGCAAACCAATAGCGCGACGAGTCCGGCGTGTTGATTTCGTCGCTGATGACCAAATCGCCGTTGATGGCTCCCAGTTCATATTTCGTATCGACGAAAATGAGCCCACGTGAGGCGGCATGCTCAACCGCACGGTTGTAGAGCTTCAAGCAAATTTCGGCAGCCTTGTCGAATGTCGCTGAGTCGATCAGACCTTCGGCAATGGCCTCGTCTTTGGAAATGTTGCGATCATGCTCTTCAAGCTTCGTCGTTGGCGTAATGATCGGCGTCTCTAGCTTCTGGTCTTTAACAAGGCCTTCCGGAAGCACGTTTCCACACAAGTTGCGCACGCCGTTCTTGTAGTTTGTCCATGCCGACGTCTTCGTGACGCCTGTAATGTAGCCGCGGACCACGAATTCGAGCGGAAGCTGCTGACATTCACGCACGATCATGGCGTTCGGGTCTGGTACACCGATAACATGGTTGGACACGATGTCGCTGGTCTCGTTGAACCAGTAAGCCGCCAGTTCGTTTAGAACCTGACCCTTTAATGGAACGGTTCCCAAAACGCGGTCAAAGGCGGAAATACGATCAGAGACAATGATCAGGCGCTTGTCATCCTGCATGTAGCTGTCGCGTACTTTTCCCCTGTTCAATGTGCCGACACCTGTGAAGCTCGTTTCGTCTAGAACGTTGTCCAAGCGTACTGTCAACCCTGTCTCTACACTCATCCGTCGATTACCTTTCTGTCGTTTGTTATGCCTTATGACGGTGCATACGCTGTTTCTTGCTCGCACCATTTTCCATATCCAGATTAATCACTTGCGGCGTACTTGACCACTGTCGCTCTACTGACGTGCGCTTTAGCCAGGCTTCGCAACCCTGCTTGAGTCCAATTTGGAGCGACGAACGCAAAGCACGTCGTGTATGCAGCAGGCCCAGCATGCCCTGCCCGCCCGATTCATCCCAAAGATCACAGATGGATGCCAGGATGACGTTAAGTGTTGGGAAAATGAGCAATTCGCAATCCACGGGGTTGCCCATCATGATGTAATCAACGTCAAGTGCCCAAAGTGTGTGGCCGCCTGCCACGTCCCATTCGAGCGGCTTGATGACGCCGGCACCGAACAGAAAAAGACGGGTTCCAGCTTTTGTTTCACCAATCGACTTGAGCGCTTGGGATGCCAAGCGGATGATGGTCACGACATCGGCGTCGTCCAAACTGCCCACCTGAATCAGGGCTTCGTCGATGGCATTCGCGACTTGGTCCAAATCGTCGATGTTGGTGCTGAAGGCGTTGCCGCAAATGACGCCGACTTGCTCCATGACGTCATCGAGCAGGGGCTTCGCTTCACCGGGGTGTACCATCCATGCGGGATCTAAGATCATTCTTTATTCATCAATCCTTGTATGGCGCTCATGAATTGATTCACGTCCTTAAATTGACGATACACAGAGGCGAATCGAACATAAGCAACATCATCCATGCCCTGCAAGCGCTCCATCACTTTTTGGCCGACGACGCGACTGGAGACTTCGCGTTCGAATTCGTTGTTAAGCTCGTCGATAATCTCGTTGGCAGTCTTTTCGATGGTTTCCAGACTGACGGGCCGTTTCTGGCACGCCCGTGCGATTCCGCTGATGAGTTTTTCGCGGCTGATATCCTCATGGCGCCCATCGGTCTTCAATACGCGTAGTTTGGCGCGTATGATTTCTTCGTACGTGGTGAACCGGCTCTCGCAACTGAGACATGTGCGGCGACGTCGTATGGCTGCCCCACCGTTAACGGAGCGGCTGTCGATGACTTTGTCTTCGAGATTACTGCACTTCGGGCAACGCATAGTCCTACCTGCTGTTCTTTCCTGAGGGCGTCGCTCGAAACGTCAATCGCCTTATGATCTTCGCATCATAAACGGGGATTGCAAAGGATCTCAAGGATAGAGAGGGTGACGTCCAATTTGGTTCTATCATGATGGTTGAGCTTGAATAAGAATTCGTTCAATTTCGGATATTAGTTCTTGTGGTTCGCAAGGCTTCGACATGAACCCATCGACATGCATGTCGTCGAAAAGATTGCGCATATTGGCCCGGGCCGTTAGCACCAACACGGGAAAGCGTGGTTTGCCGCTCTTATCCGATATGCGTTTAAGGAACTCGAGCCCCCCGATTCCGGGCATGCTCATATCGAGAATGATCAGATTGGGGTTTAGTTCGGGAAGCTTTTCAAGCGCATCTTCGCCACTGTTGGCGACCGCGACCGTGAAGCCCTCAAATTTCAGGAAATCGGAGAGCACCAAGCGCAGATTGGCGTCGTCGTCCACGAAAAGAATCAGTTGTGCGGTTCGTGTGCTCATCGATGACCACGCATTTTAAATTTTAGCACGCTTTCAAGGGCGCAGCCCTTAGCTGTTGTTGTCTGCTCCTATAGAATCAAATGCACCGCAAACTGCCAAGTTAATCTTTAGACCTGAGCACATTCAGACAGAATCTCACAGTAACTGTGGTGGGAATTGTCTCGATCTCAGTGCCCTTGTGGCCGCCGATAAGAGGCCATTACGCTGTTCATTGGCTCAAGCATAGCGCGCGCGGATGGTGGTGGTGG
>JBLHHU010000022.1:0-23792 GCA_047615735.1 Kiritimatiellia bacterium
CGCGAAACGTGGGCGAAGATCCGGTCGTGCCTCTCGGGCTCTGCAAAAGCGGCGTCGCCGGGCTCGTTATCCTCGCCCTCTGCCGCCGCACTCCAAATAAAGAGCATGAAAAATGTAACTTACAACGAGACCGTTGTCCTGGGTGCGTATATGTAGGCCTTTCAGGCCGTAGGCGCATAGGCCGAATCCTTAAGTTGACGCGAATGCGCTACGCTGGAGACACGGAGGCACAGAGCCGTCTTCGCCCTTCGGGCTACGCCGCGCCAAGGGAGAGAAAAGAAGAGGAACATATTTTTCACGAGAGTCAGGCGCCTGGATACCCGGCGCCTGATTCTCGTGATCTTTCCTCCGAACCTCTGTGTCTCCAGCGTAGCGGGTGGTAAATTCTTGCCCTTGTCTCGCCTTGACGCTCACGCCGCGAACCCCATAGGCTACTCAATTTCACAACCCCACTCACAACCCGATTGCTCACGACTATGAACGCTATTCATCTTGTTACAATTACCCTTTGCACGCTGGGCGCCGCCCTTCCCTTGCGTGCCGACGATGCCCCGTCCTTCGACACCAACCCGCCCTCCGATTTCCGTAGCCCCGAAGCACAGCTTGAGACCTTCGTGCTCCAACCCGGGTATCGGCTCGAACTTGTGGCCAGCGAACCGGCAATCGAAGAACCCGTCACGCTCGCATGGGACGGCAACGGGCGCATGTACGTCGCCCAAATGCGTACCTATATGCAGGACGTCGACGGCACGGCGCAAAATGAGCCGAGCAGTTGCGTCACCATGCTGACCGACACCACCGGCGACGGCAAACTCGATACGTCGACCGTCTTTGCCGACAACCTGGTGTTGCCCCGCCTCTTGCTCCCGCTCGACGACCGCATTCTGATTGGCGAAACGTACAATGACGCGCTCTACAGCTACCGCGACACCGATGACGACGGCGTGTCTGACGAAAAGACGCTGGTCTATAAAGGTGGCGCCATCAAGGCGCGCGGCAACCTCGAGCACCAAGACAGCGGCCTAATCTGGAATCTGGACAACTGGATCTACCTCAGCCAGCACTGGAAGCGACTGCGCATGACCCGCGGCGCGATGGAAGAAGGCCGGACACAGAAGGATTTTGCACAGTGGGGCCTGACGCAGGATGACACGGGCCGCATGTATTACTCCTCGGCCGGCATGGAACAGCCCGCCTACGGTTTTCAGATTCCGCGCGCCTACGGAAAAATGCGGCTTAAAGACGGCCTTGTTGGCGATTTCATGACACCCTGGCCAATCATGGCCACACCGGATGTGCAGGGCGGCCCAGGACGGCTCCGCCCCGACAAGGCCCTTAACCACTTTAGCGGAAGCTGTGGCCAATCCATTTTCCGCGGCGACAACCTGCCCGCCGACCTCTACGGCGATCTCATTATATGCGAACCCGTCGGACGCATCATTCGACGCGCCAAGGTCAACAACGTCAACGGGAAGCGCATCCTCTCCCACCCCTATGAAGCAGAGAAGAAAGAGTTCATTGCATCACGCGACCGTAATTTCCGCCCAATACAAAGCGCCACAGGGCCCGACGGCTGCCTCTACATCGTCGACATGTACCGCGGCATCATTCAGGAAAGCGCCTGGGTCGCCAAAGGATCCTTTCTGCGCGATCGCATCCTCGAGGCCGGGCTGGACAAGAACATTGGTCGCGGACGTATCTGGCGTGTGGTAAGCGATTCGACGACGAAACTGTCCAAACAGCCCCGCATGCTTGACGAAAGCACGGCACAGCTCGTGGCACACCTATCCCACGCCAACGGCTGGTGGCGCGACACAGCCCAGAAGCTCATTATTCTCCGCCGCGACGCATCCGTCGCGCCTGCACTCAAGGCCCTGGCTCGAAAAGGGCAAAACCCGCTTGGCCGCATGCACGCCCTCTGGACGCTAGAGGGCATGGACATTGTTGACCGCGATCTACTCGTCGAAAAGCTCAAGGACAGCGACCCACGTGTGCGCATCGCGGCGTTGCGGATCAGCGAAATCCTGTTGCAACGCGGCGACAATGCCTTGCTCGCCAATGTGGCCGCCCTTGTCACCGATCCCGACCCAAACGTCATCGCACAGGTCGTTCTCACGGCCGGGTTCAGCCAGTCGCGCGAAGCAGCCACCGCCCTACTCGAGAAAGCCAAAGCATCGAAGGTCGCGCCCGATCTGTTGGCAGGCTATATCCATAACAGCACCTCGCGCCTACGCGGTGTTCCCGAAACGAAGCTTTCCCGCGGCGCCGCCATCTATCAATCGCTTTGCTTCAGTTGCCATGCGATGGACGGTAAAGGCATCAACGCAGGCGGCGGAAAACTCGCACCCGCGCTCGATGGCTCCGCCCTCGTCAACGGCGACACGTCCGCATTGATTAAAATTGTTCTGCGTGGATTAACCGGACCCATCAACGGCGAAACCTATCTTGGGCAGATCATGGTCCCCATGGCTCAGGAATCGGATACATGGATTGCCGACGTGCTCACCGAAGTGCGGCGATCATGGTCCAACACCAGCGATGCCATCACGCCAGCCGACGTCGCCGCTGTACGCGCCGCCACAGCCGATGTCAAAAACCCCTATACAATGGAAACATTGTTGGGGAAATAGATACAGCCCAGTGTATCAGGGAAAACGCGTCTAAACTGTTCTTGTGGCATTGTGCCGGTAGTACGGCCTGCGAGGGCGAACTGTTTTGACCCCGGCCACGCACAAGGGACCATTTCCCCACTCGTCGCAAGCTCCTCGCTCGAGAAAAGGCCCTACTTCAGAGCCGGTCACACAACATGAAATTAGATGCGTTTGCCCTGCCCAGTGTATGTGCGTGCGTGGGTACGAGGGTTTGTGCGTGTGGGCCCCGTCCTGATCAGGACGTTCGAAATGACACCGGTTTTGGGCACAAAAAAAATGGGGGAACCCGAAGGTTCCCCCATCTCAAGTGCTGGGCCTTTGGCCAGTTGTGTTTGCATAGAGTCTTAGGAGTCTCCAAGCTCAGCTTTAACACTACCAATCAAGGTCTGCGGGGTAGTAATATAGCAGTAGCAATGCCAAATCCGGCCCCTCGCGACAACATCGGCTAGGTTAACCCATTAATCACATGGCCATGACAATCTCCTGACATTCGCCCGCTACGACAGCAATTTCATAACAACTTCTCGCATTCCAGAGAGAGATTTGGGCGACACATTTAAAACGTCTCGTCTCGTCTCGAGACAAAGCAAAACCGTGCGAGACAAAGACTGAGACATCACGCCTTTTCTGTAACCGTTAAGCCTACGCTCCACCCGTAGCCGCCTGCGCCAGCAGGTGGATTCCTATGCTATAGACACACCATAGACAGTAGATCCACGCGCTGGCGGGAACGCAGGGCAAGTTGGCACGCACAGCGACGTGGAAAAAATCAGGCTTTAGCTTAGCGATTACCCCTTATCTTGACATTTCGGCCCTGCTAAGCGTATTTTTGCGGCTTGTGTCTCGATAGCTGAAAGAACTAGATCAAGGAGCATTCGCGTGAGTATTGCTGATAAATGCCTGAGGACGTTGGACGTTCCCGGCGACAAGACCATTCACTATTACAGTCTTAGCGCACTTGCAGAAACGCTCGGCACCGACTTCAGCACGCTGCCCTATTCCGTAAAGGTATTTCTCGAGATGATGGTGCGTATGCAGCCCCACCCTGCGTACGAAGAGTCACACATCACCGCCATGGCCGACTGGTCCGCAAGCTCCGCCGAGGCGCCCGCCGAATTTCCTTATATGCCCTCACGCGTCCTATTGCAGGACTTCACCGGTGTGCCTTGCGTGGTCGATCTCGCGGCAATGCGCGGTGCGCTGCAGCGCCTGGGCAAAGACCCCGCCGTGATTGAGCCGCAGGTGCCCGTCGATCTTGTCATCGACCACTCGGTACAGATCGACGAATACCGCGGCGCCACATCCTTCGACATCAACATCAAACGCGAATTTGAACGCAACACCGAACGCTACGTTTTTCTGCGTTGGGGCCAACAGGCTTTTGACAAACTGCAGGTTCTGCCTCCAGGGCTTGGCATTTGCCATCAAGTTAATATGGAATATCTCGGTCACTGCGTTAGCACGGTTGACGATGCCGAAGGCCGAACGATCGCCATTCCCGACACCTGTGTCGGCACAGACTCGCATACGCCCATGATCAACAGCATGGGTGTTGTCGGTTGGGGTGTTGGCGGCATCGAAGCCGAAGCCGCCATGCTGGGGCAACCCATGCCCATGCTCACGCCCAACGTGATTGGCTGCCGCCTCGTCGGCAAGCTCGCCGCCGGCTGCACACCAACAGACCTTGCTCTGCGCGTCACCGAAGTGTTGCGCGCCAAAGGCGTGGTTGGAAAATTTGTAGAATACTTCGGCCCGGGTCTGGATCTCATGACGATTGCCGATCGCGCGCCCCTATCCAACATGACGCCCGAATACGGCGCCACGATGGGCATCTTCCCCGTCGACGCCGCGACGCTCGACTATCTGCGTAGCACGGGACGAAGCGAAGCGCAGATCGCGTTGGTGGAAGCCTACTGCAAGGCGCAGGGCATGTTCCGCGAAGCCGGCTCACCCGATGCCGACTATTCCGAAATGGTCGAAATCAATCTCGACGAATTGGTACCCTGCGTGGCCGGCCCAATGCGCCCGCAAGACCGTGTGGGCATCGACGCCCTGAAAAGCGAGTTCGAACGCGCCATGCCGTTGGCCCCCAAAGAGCGCGGCTTCGGCGTCGCACCTGACGCCATGCACAACACCGGCTCCGCTGGCGAGTACGGCGAGCTGACACACGGCTCGCTTGTCATTGCGGCCATCACCAGCTGCACAAACACATCCAACCCGACACTCATGATTGGTGCGGGGCTCATTGCAAAGAAAGCATGCGAAGCAGGGCTAAAGGTACCGTCCTACGTCAAAACCAGTTTCGCCCCTGGCTCACGCGTCGTGACCGAATACCTAACCAAGGCCGGCGTCATTCCTTACCTCGAGCAACTCGGTTTCTACACGGTGGCCTACGGCTGCACGACCTGCATTGGAAACAGTGGTCCACTGCTGCCCGAAATCACCTCCGCCGTTACTGATAATAATCTGGTGGTGGCGTCGGTGCTCAGTGGTAACCGAAACTTCGAAGGCCGCATTCATCCGCTGACCAAGGCGAACTTCCTGGCCTCGCCCCTGCTTGTGGTTGCTTATGCACTCGCCGGCCGCGTTGATATCGACCTGACCACAGAAGCCCTTGGCACCTCGCCTGACGGAAGCGCCGTTTACCTAAAGGACATCTGGCCAAGCAGCGAAGAAATCGCAGCCCTACTCGCTACATCAAGCTCACCTGACGACTACGCCAAGTCCTACGGCGACGTGATGAACTCAAGCGCAGAATGGTCCGCTCTTCCTAATGTCGACGGCGCTGCTTATGCCTTTGACGACACGTCCACCTACATTCAGGATCCGCCGTTCTTTGCTGGATTCTCCGAAACGCTGCCAATCACGACCGACATCGAAGATGCCGCCGTTCTGGCACTGTTGGGCGACTTCATTACCACCGACCACATTTCACCGGCCGGCGCGATTCCCGTCAACAGCCCAGCGGGCAAGTATCTACAGGAACAGGGCGTCGAAATACGCGACTTTAATTCCTACGGCGCACGCCGCGGTAACCATGAAGTGATGATGCGCGGCACGTTCGCCAACATTCGCATTCGCAACCAACTGGTCACCCATGAAGGCGGCACGACGATTTATCACCCAACCGGTGAAGAGACGTCCATTTTTGATGCGTCCGAACGCTATCGCGCCAACGACATTCCATTGGTCGTGCTCGCTGGCAAAATGTACGGCGCGGGATCGTCGCGCGACTGGGCCGCCAAAGGCGCGCAATTGCTCGGCATCAAAGCGGTCATCGCCGAAAATTACGAACGCATCCACCGCAGCAACTTGGTTGGCATGGGCGTCCTTCCTCTGGAATACATCGACGGACAGACCGCCACGACGCTCGGATTGACGGGGACGGAAACGTTCTCCATCCGTGGCATCGCAAACGACCTTGCCGCTGGAAAAATCATGAAGGTCAGCGCCAGACGCAGCGACGGCAGTACGCTTGAATTCGAAGCCAAATGCCGTATCGACTCTAGCATCGAAGTGGAATACTACCGCCACGGCGGCATTCTACAGTATGTGCTGCGCGGGTATTGCAGCAACTGATTCACGACCGTCGCTTCGTAGACAATTGAGATCAAACGGGCCGTCATCGGCCAGAGGTGAGACCATGCGCAAAGAAAAAGACGCCCTCGGCGAAGTCCTTGTTCCAGAAGATCGCTATTTCGGTGCACAGACACAACGTGCCAGTGAGAATTTCAACGTTGGCAACGAACGTTTTCCCGTTGAATTCATTCGCGCGCATGCCATCGTCAAAAAGGCGGCAGCCATCGTCAATGAGAGCCAGGGACTGCTGGACGCAACGCTGAGCAGCGCCATTCAGGATGCGGCAGACGAAGTCATCGCCGACAAATTCGACGAGCACTTCCCGCTCGTGATTTGGCAGAGCGGGAGCGGCACCCAGACGAACATGAACGTCAATGAAGTGATCGCCAACCGCGCCAGCCAGATGCTGGGCGGCGAACTGGGCAAGAAGCATCCTGTTCACCCCAACGATCACGTCAATATGTCACAATCGACGAACGATACGGTGCCAACGTCCATACACGTTTCCTCGGTGATTGCGATTCGCGAAAAGCTGATCCCCGCCGTCAGCCATCTGGCCGACGCCTTCAGCGCAAAGGCAGACGCCTTTGAGGCCATCATCAAGATTGGGCGCACGCACCTTCAGGATGCAACACCGCTTACACTCGGACAGGAGTTTTCGGGCTATGCGGCCCAACTCCGCGCCGCCGTACGGGCCATCGAAGCAACGTTGCCGCCACTCTCAGAGCTTGCCATCGGCGGTACCGCTGTCGGCTCGGGCTTAAACACGACGGCGGGCTACGACGTCGCCATGGCGAGTGAAATCAGTCGCCTCACGGGTCATACGTTTGTGGTCCAGGAAAACAAGTTCGCAGGATTGGCCGCACACGACGCGGTCGTCTCGACCTCCGGCGCACTCAAAACACTTGCCGCCGCCATGATGAAGATCGCCAATGACGTGCGCTGGCTCGGCAGTGGTCCGCGCAGCGGCCTTGGCGAATTGACCTTGCCTGCGAACGAGCCCGGCAGCTCCATCATGCCCGGCAAAGTCAACCCCACGCAATGTGAAATGGTCACGATGGTGGCCTGCCAAGTCTTTGGTAACGACGCCGCTATCGGCATCGCAGGTTCACAGGGAAATTTTGAACTGAATGTGTTCAAACCGCTGCTGGCCGCCTTGATCATTCAGTCCATCAACCTGCTTGCCGATGCGTCACAATCCTTTGCGGACAATTGTGTTGTTGGCATCCAAGCCAACGAAGCGCGTATCACCGAACTGGTCAATGGCTCACTGATGCTTGTCACAAGTCTGAACAGCCACATCGGGTACGACAAGGCTGCCGAGATTGCATTGAAAGCCTGGCGCGAAGGATTGACTTTAAAAGCGTCCGCTTTGGCGCTGGGTTACGTCACCGAAGACGAGTTCAACGCATGGGTGCGCCCAGAAACCATGGTCGGTCCGAAAGACGCGTAGCCGGGGCTAAAGGGCTCGACGGAGTCTCGTACTCCAGTAACCCTATAAACTTCGTTGGAGTGCGACGCTCCTGTAGCTGCCCGGCCCGTGGGTGGATTCCTAGGCTATCGGCGAACTATACGCTGAAAGATCCACGCGCTGGCGCGCGCAGCTACAACTGGAATCGCGCCAAGGCTCCCCTCCTGTAGCCTCCTGCGCCAGCAGGTGGATTCTTAGCCTCTAAGCGCACTATACTCTGAAAGATCCACGCGCTGGCGCGCGCAGCTACAACTGGAATCGCGCCAAGGCTCCCCTCCTGTAGCCTCCTGCGCCAGCAGGTGGATTCTTAGCCTCTAAGCGCACCATACTCTGAAAGATCCACGCGCTGGCGCGCGCAGCTACAACTGGAATCGCGCCAAGGCTCCCCTCCTGTAGCCTCCTGCGCCAGCAGGTGGATTCTTAGCCTCTAAGCGCACCATACTCTGAAAGATCCACGCGCTGGCGCGCGAGGCTACGTGAAGTCGCGCCTAAGCTTAACGGTGGCTCAATCGGCACCCTGACAGGCGGCGCACAGACCGAAAAGGGACAGGGCGTGGCCTTCCACGACAAAATCGTCCGGCGCCAGGGCGCTGATATTGCCAGCGCAGCCTTCCATCTCATAGACGCGGTCGCATTGACGGCAATGGAAATGATGGTGGTGTTTCAGCCCTGCCTTTTCGTAGCGGGGCGGTTGCCCGGGGAGATCCACTTGAGCGAGCTGTCCCTTTTCCAAAAAGGCTTTAATGGTGCGGTAAACCGTTGCGATGCCCAACTGGGCGATGTCGGCTGACGCAATCTCGTGCACTTCTTGCGGGCTTAGCGGCCGGGCGGCATGCAGAATCGCATTCCAGATCGCATCACGTTGTTTTGTTTTTCGCTCCATTTGGAAAAACTAGCACAGGCGTACCACCGGATGCAACGACCGGCGACGCGTCGACCTCTCGTCGGCAATTCACCTGCTCGACGCACAAGAATAGCTCGGCAGCGTTGACGACTCGGTTCTCCGAGCTTGTACCCTCGGAGTGTACATCTATATCACTGCGCAGAATGGAGATTTGAGCCTGCCCGGAAAAACTAGACAGTCCTCACACTTAGATAGGACGCTGAAGACGAAGGAATATGCGCTGTGTCGCCAATCCTAATCGCACTCTCCCAATCGCAGATTTTGCCGGAGGCACTTCTTGTGCATGCGGCAAACAGGAACCAGCCGCTCCGCGGGGATAGGCGATGAAGAGATTGCGATTAGGATCTGCGAGGATCAATGCGTGGCTGCCGCGTGAGCATGAGTCAGCGCACTAAGAGAACTGACTGTCTACCAAAACCGGGCAACCTCAATTAAGGTAAAGATAAAGGAATTCATTCTGTTCCCCTCGTCTTTACCATAATCTTTACCTTTGTCTTTTCGGGCGATTGCTCTTTGTTATGTCACGACGTCAGTCCTGCCAGAAGGGCTCGGTTTGACGAAAGGCCTGCCATAGTGGAACCAATGTCGGCCGGAGTTCGCTGGACACATTTTCAGACCAATTCTGCACGAAATCATTCAATGGATCAGCATCACTGACCAATGCGCCAACCGTCGCCGGGGCCATATTGGCGTCCTGAATCGCGCCCATGGTGGACTGCAGCCGCTTCAGTGACTTCAGATACGCACGCGGTGATTGGTCGAACAGCGACGCCAACAGCTCAGCGCAGTAACGCTGTCGCTTGATGTCAATACGCAGGTCATGCAATGCGTGATCGGAGAGCTCCACAATCGATTCTCCGGCTCGGCATACGCGTCGATGCCCACGGCGCAAGACACTGCGCGCAAAATCAAGAAGCTCTTCATCGGACACAGCGGGCGAGCCCTCTTGTATCCACAACAGCAGATCCAGCATCAGCTTTTGACAGCGTGGCGAGCGCAGCGCAGCGCGCAATGAGGCGTACGCGATGTCGCGCTCCTCCTCAGCACGGTCACGCAAAGCGGCCACACTGGGGGCGTCTCGTCGATTTGAGATCAAGCCAGGGATACCGACCGTCAACAGAACGTCCAGATCGCGAGCACGGCCCAGCGTGTTGAGAATCCAGCGCACATCGGCGAGGCAGTCGGGGCGCGCAAGCCCGCTCTTACGAAACGCGCGCATGGCCGCTCTGAAACGGCGCATGCCAACGCGCATTTGGTGCACGCCCTCAATATCGTCTGACGAAAGAATGCATGCAATATTGCCATGCACCTGAAGGAACCCCGCCGATAAGCAGCTTTGCATCAAGGCAGGAACCGAGATCAACGGATCCAGCTCAACGCGATGTGCGTGCACGGGCTCCGGCTTGCGATCATTGAGTAACATCCAACCTCGGCGCGCTTTGCTGATATCATCGAGTCGTACATCGAGTGCATCGGCCAGTTCACGCGCCAGGCGAACCAGAGCGAGCGCGTCACCGGCTTTGAGCTCCAACTCCACTTCGCACAGGTCACCGCGACGGCCTGCGGCACGGATTTCACCGACGTCGACGACAAGTTCCACATGGGTACCGTCCTCAAGGTTCAAATCCCAACAAGTGCGATCAAACTCGGTCTCGATGGGTGAATACAACGAGGCCCACAGCCGGTCATCTTCGAGAAAGGCCACGGTCTCGTCGTCGGGCAAGGCCTTTGGATCCGGCCCTTCGCCTTCAATCGGAACTTCGTATTCCTGGCGCTGATGTATCCCGGCCACAACACAGCCCGGTGCCTTAATCGTCTGAAGCCATTTTCCCTCGACGCAACGCGTGCGCAGCCAAACACGCTTGAGGTGAAGGTCGCCATTCGGTGTATCGAAATAGCGCGTGAGATAGCGTCGCGTTATGCCCTCGGCGGCACTATAGCGGCGAACCATCGGAAGCGAACCGACACGCGTCGCGTCTTCAGGCGAAAGCGCCAGTTTCAGTTCGGTTTCAGTATTCATCTATACCTTTGCTTTTCGCGAGCTTTCGGAGCAACAACAACGAACAGCCGAATGCAGAAAGAATACTGGTCGCTGAATTAGCAATTGTGGCAAGATCCACGCCATGGCGCAATGCTACAAAATGCGAACCATCAGATGGAGGTCAGCGGCATGAATGACAACATTAAGATTGAAGAGATTGACCGACGCTCAAACTTGACGCGTCGTGAGTTTGTTGACGCGTACCAGCGCCCAAACAAACCCGTCATCTTCACGGACCTGACAAAGGACTGGATTGCCCGCGAAAAATATACGCTCGATTATTTTCGCAGCGAACACGGCGATCGGGTCGCCCACATTGAAGGAACACCCTACAAACTGGGTGACTACATTGATTTACTGGAGAAAGCCACCGTCGACAATCCGGCCCCCTACCCTTGCAAATTGGACCTGCGCGAAGATTTCAAGGACCTCGTCAAAGACGTGCAGCCCCGACCCGCCGTCATGTATCCAGACCGCACACACAGCAAGCTCATCCCGCGTCGTTTCGTCGGCGGGCTCGCTGACCTCGAGATTTTCTTCGGTGGACCTGGCAGCAAATTCCCGTACCTTCACTACGACTACCTCGGTCTGTATGCCTTCATTCACCAGATGCATGGCGACAAGGAGTTCACGGTCTACGCGCCTGATCAGCAGGAATTTCTTTATGTCAAAAAAGATGAGCCCTGGATTTCTGAAATGGAGAACCACCAGTCGCCCGATCTTGAAAAGTACCCACTCTATGCGCAGGCCAAAGGGATCAAATTTGTCGCGCATGCCGGTGAAACGCTCTTCATCCCCAAACTCTGGTATCATACAGCACGTTCCTTGACGCCGACGATTTCGGTGGCGTCGGATCAACTCTGTCATTTCAACTGGGACATCTTCGTGAAAGAATGTACGGAACATAGCCGCCGTAGCCCACTGAAGGCTGTTCTTGCCAAGGCAACGTTGATTGCGGCCGGGCTGGCACTGGATATCAAAGAGAGGCTGCAAGGCGGTCTGTAAACGCGCGAGATCGCCGACGCGCATAGCCGAGGTGTCATGAAACTTTTTGTTATCATCTTCTCCCTTTTCGCACTTGTCTTTTCGGGCGTTGGCGTGGGCATGGCCTGGCACCAGCACAGCAAGATCGAAAACGCTGTTACGGTTCAGGCCGAGGTCACTGCAAAACGTGTCGAACGGCGCGAATCAAGGGATTCCGACGGACACACATCCGTGACCTACGCACCGATCGTCGATTTCACCTACGAATACGAGGGCCTGCGGTATAGCGGCAAAGACGTCTATCCCATGAGCATGAGCGCAGGCAAGCGCTGGGCGCATGCCGCCATTGCGCCCTTCAGCGTCGGACAAGAGGTGCAAGCGTTCACGCTGCCCAACAAACCGCACAAAGCATTTCTTGTTCGCCACTACAGCTTCTTTCCCTACATTTTCATTCTCTTTCCGATGATTTTTCTGGCCGTTGGCCTGGGCATCGGGCTGGGCAGCGGGGCTTCGGTCAAACGCCCCCCGCTGCCGGTCACACGTGACGGCGGGTGGTTCGAAATCTGGCCTAAGCGCAGCTTGGCCAAGCGCCTGCGCGCTTATGCGCTCCTTTCCGCCATCTGGTATGGCGTCGGCGCGATCGCCTGCGGACACTATTTCGTCGTGGCGCAGGGCGACACGGAGCGCAGTGCCTATATCGCGACGATGATATATGCGGCGCTGGGTTGCGTTCTACTCGGCCTGCTGCTTTACACCACCTTACTCGCCATGCGGGTTAGCGACGCCCAAGTTTACATCAATGCGCAGACCCTTAATTTGGGCGCGCCCATGACGGTTGCGGCGCGCCAGACCTTCAAAACGTATCAAAACATAGAAAAACTTGAGATTGGCCTGCGCTGCATGGCCGACACGCGTACCAAGAACGGAAGTAAGACGACCTACAGCACAGAAAAGGTATACGAGAGCATGCAGCGCGCAGGCGAAGCGCGACAAGTCGTGCCGCGTGAAACGCTTGAATACGCCACGACAACGGCGCTACCTGCTGAGGAGCACCCCAGTTCCGCGCCTGACCAAAAGGCCTATCCGCGTTATCGATGGAGTGTTCGCATTTGTGTCGCAATCGACAACGCACCGGATTATCGTGCTGACTTTCCGATTCGTGTGCTGGCTGCATTGGAGACCAAGGAACCGCCGCCGCAACCCTCAGGCCAGCAGATCGGATCGCCAGTGATGCCCATTCCGGCCTCGTGAAACGCAGCACAACCATTGAAGTATGAGCGAAGATCGCATTACAAAGTTAGAAGAAGACCTCGCCTTCCAGGAGCGCCACGTGGTCGAGCTCAGCCAGATTGTCTACAAACAGCAGCAGCAGATCGATGCGCTCACGGCAACCTGCAACAGCTTGGTCGGCAAGATGAGCGATTTGAGCAACGCACAAGACTCCGCGCCGCCCGCGGACGAGCGCCCACCGCACTATTAAGACGCCGGCCAACAGCCGTAATGACCCACAACCTACGAGAAAGACCTAATGAAAGCAGACGTTGAACGCAATATGGGGCCACAGCCACTAAAAGACATCATGGAGGCCAACGCCTTGAAAGCGCACGATCTCGTCGCAGCCTCCAGCCATCCGATGACCCACAAAATGGTCAGTCGCGCCGTCAAGGGACGTCGCCTCACTCCAAACACGAAGACCATCGTTGTCAATGCACTGAACGCAGCCACCGGACGTGAATACGCCTACAAGGACGTCTTCAACTACTGATTCGCGATAATGACGCTGGTCTCATCCACATAGGGCGCCGATTAAGACCGGGTCACGGCCGCGCAAAACACCGCTACATAAGTAGTTCTGATATTGCGTCCGGATGTGTTTGTAGGTTGCGGTTCCGAATGTTCCCTGTTATTTTTATTGGCTTTTATCACATTTACGGATTCAAGGATCGAGGACCGATGAAAGTTCATGAGTATCAGGGCCGGGCGCTTTTTCGCGAGTTTGGGATTCCATGTCCCCCCGACGTAGTCGTCAACACACCTGACGGCGCAAGACAGGCAGCCGCCGATTTTGCAGAACCTGTCGTCGTCAAAGCGCAAGTTTTGGTTGGCGGTCGCGGCAAAGCCGGTGGTGTCAAATTGGCGCAAACGCCAGACGAAGCCGCCGAAAAAGCAGAGGCGATTCTCGGGCTGACAATCAAGGATCTAGTGGTCGAAAAAGTCATGATTGCCCCGGCCGCGGACATTCTTAAAGAGTATTACGTCGGCCTAGCGCTGGACCGCGGCGCACGTGCCATCATTTTGATGGTCAGTAGTGCCGGCGGCGTGGATATCGAGGAACTCGCGGTTACCGAACCCGAAAAAATTCTCAAAATGCACATCCAACCAGCCGATGGCATCGACGAAGCTGCTCTGACCAATTTGCTAACCCAGGCCTTCGAAAGCGAACCACTGATCACGCAAGCGCGCGAAACGGTTCACAACATGCTGCGTCTCTTTCTTGAAAAAGATTGCTCGCTGGTTGAGATCAACCCCTACGCGTTGATCGCCGAAGATCAACTGTCCGCACTGGATTCGAAAATCAACTTCGACGACAACGGCACCTTCAAGCACCCGGATATCGAAGCTCTGCGCAACGACGAAGAATACAGTGCTGACGAACTGGAAGCACGACGCGTCGGCCTCTCATTCGTCAGCATGGACGGCGACATCGGATGCATCGTCAACGGCGCCGGCCTGGCCATGGCGACGATGGACTTGATCAAGCACTTCGGCGGCGAGCCCGCAAACTTCTTGGATGTGGGCGGCAGCTCCAACCCGGAAAAGGTGCTCAACGCACTGCGCATCATTCTCAACAACCCACGCGTCAAAGCCATCTTGATTAACATCTTTGGTGGAATTACGCGTTGCGACGACATTGCAAATGGCCTATTGATGGCAACGCAGCAGATCGACATTCCTGTCCCGATGATTATTCGACTGATCGGCACGAATGACGCTGAGGGACGCGAGATTCTGGTGAAAGCCGGGCTCACGTCGACCGAGAATCTAACCGAGGCCGTTCAGGCCGTTGTCAAACTGGCCTGAGGCAACACCATCCATGCAATTTCTTTTCAACAAGATCAAATAAACGACAAGGGTTCTCATGAGCATACTCGTAAATGAACAGACGCGCGTTCTGGTACAGGGCATCACCGGACGCGACGGTTCCTTTCACGCTAAATCCATGCGTGCGGACGGCACCAACATCGTCGGCGGTGTGACGCCCGGCAAGGGCGGCACCGATGTAGAGGGCATGCCCGTCTACAACAGCGTCAAAGAATGTAAGGACGCAACCGACGCCAATTGCGCCGTGATCTTTGTGCCAGCCAAGTTTGCCATGGCGGCCGTGCGCGAAGCGACGGACGCAGGCATGCCGCTCGTGATCTGCATCACGGAAGGCGTTCCCGTCAACGAGATGATCGACATGTACGCATACACGCGTAAAAAGGGTGTCACGCTGATCGGCCCCAACTGTCCCGGCCTCATTTCACCCGGACTGTGCAAAGTTGGCATCATGCCTGCCAAGATTCACCAGCAGGGAAACATTGGCGTGATTTCACGCAGTGGCACACTCACGTATGAAGTTGTCTACAGTCTGTCTTGCGCCAACATGGGCCAGTCCACATGTGTCGGTATCGGCGGCGATCCAATCGTCGGCACGGGATATATCGATCTACTCGAACGCTTTGAGGCTGACCCAGGCACGGATGGCGTTGTGTTGATCGGCGAAATTGGTGGTGATGAAGAGGAACATGCTGCGGCCTACATTGCGGAACACATGAAAAAGCCCGTCGTGGCCTTCATCTGCGGCCGCACGGCCCCTCCCGGAAAACGAATGGGCCATGCCGGCGCCATTATCTCCGGCGGTAAGGGCACCCCTGAAGCAAAAATCGCAGCCTTTAATGCCGCAGGCGTCGACGTTGCCGATCGTCCTGATGAAATTCCCGGAATGCTTCAAAGCAAACTCAACACTTAAATAACGCCATCTGATGAGGCGAATGGATCTCCGTTCGGATCGCTACGATGAATTTTGATACCGTCAACGCATCGAATTTGCTGTTTGTAGAAGAACTCTACGAACGCTGGAAAGAAGACCCTGCAGGCGTCCCTGTTGATTGGCAGCGTTTTTTCGAGCTTGAAAACAACGGCGCTGCGCCAACACCTCACCCGCACGGTGATGCATCGCGCGTCGTTTTCTCGCGCAGCGAAGGCGGCCGAACCCCTGGCCACGCCGCGACGCACGCAGAGAAACAAAGTCGTGTTGATGAAATGATCTGGGCGTTTCGCGACGTTGGTTACCTGCATGCCGACCTCAATCCGCTGAAAGGCTATGTCAGCCCCGCCCTGCGCCGCCTGCGCGAAAAAGTGACCGGCCAATATGAGACCTTGTCCTACGAAGCCTTTGGTCTGCGAAACGAAGATTTGGAACTGGAATTTGTTTCGGCACCGCATCTAAACCCGCCGCGCGGCAAACTCAAAGACATCGTCGCTAGCCTTAAAGACACCTACTGCTCGGCCATGGGCGTTGAAATCATGCATATCCAACACATGGGCATGCGCCGTTGGCTCGTCGAAAACATTGAAAAAGAAAACAACGCGAGCAATTTGTCCATAGAACGCAAACGAACAGTCATGGATGACATGATTCGAGCAGAAGAATTTGAACTTTTTCTGCATTCAAAATTCGTTGGGCAGAAGCGTTTTTCGATCGAAGGATCCGAAGCCCTCATTCCTGCATTACGACACTTGATCTACATTTCCGCCCTCGACGCTGGCATTGAAGAAATTGTGCTGGGCATGAGCCACCGCGGCCGCCTCAACGTGCTTGGGAATGTTGTCGGCAAACCGTTCGGCTCTATTTTTTCGACATTTTCAAATGACGAAATCCCATTCGAATATACCGGCAGCAGCGATGTTCGCTACCACCTCGGGTATAGCACCAATCACACACGCGAGGACGGACGCAGCATTCACATTGGGTTGGTGGCGAACCCGAGTCATCTCGAAGCCGTAGACTGTATCGTCGAAGGCAAGACACGCGGCATTCAGCAGCGTCGCAGCGATCGTGACCGCAGCCGCGTCATCCCCATTCTCATTCACGGTGACGCAGCGTTTGCCGGTCAGGGCGTGGTTGCCGAAGTTTTCAACATGTCGCAACTTGAAGGCTACCATACCGGTGGCACCATCCACATCATCGTGAACAATCAGATAGGCTTCACGACAGGATCCGGTGACGCACGCTCAACGATTTTCCCAACGGATGTCGCTAAATCCATGCCGGTACCCATTTTCCACGTCAACGGCCACAACCCGGGACAGGTCGTGCGGGCCATGGATCTTGCAATGCGTTTCCGGCAGGAATTCAAATATGACGCGGTGATCGACATTCTGTGCTATCGCAAACACGGGCACAACGAGTCGGACGACCCCACCTTCACCCATCCGGTGATGTACGAATATATCAAAAAGTCCCCGTCCGGCGTCAGCACGTACGGCGATGCATTGCACGTCAGTGGCGATTACACACACGAGGAGCAAGAGGCTTTCCGAAAACGCTACCGAGCCGAACTCCAGGAAGCGCTTGATAACGACGACGCCTATCCGGCAATTGATATCGAAGAAGCTTTTCAGGGCCCCGACTGGTCGGCCTACTCCAACCGCTACGAGCACACGAGCGTCGACACGTTTTTGCCGGCGGCAACACTGCGCGATTTGGGCCAGAAACTAACAACGGTACCCGACGATCTCAACATTCACCGCAAACTTGAGCGAATCATTGGCGATCGCCGCAAGAAATTTAAAGAAGGGGAAAACATTGACTGGGCTTCTGCCGAGTCACTGGCGTTTGCCTCACTACTGGTCGAAGGTTATCCTGTGCGGTTGAGCGGCGAAGATTCGGGCCGCGGTACGTTCTCGCAACGCCACGCGATCTGGTGGTCGCTAAAAAACAACGAGCCCAAACCCTACAATCCCTTTAACGTTATTTCACCAAACCAGGAACGGTTCTGCGTTTATGACAGCCCGCTTTCCGAATATTCCGTTTTGGGATTTGATTTTGGCTATTCCATTGCTCAGCCCAAAACACTGATCATCTGGGAAGCGCAATTCGGCGATTTCTGCAACGGCGCACAAGTCATCATTGACCAGTTTATTGCTGCCGCCGAGTCGAAATGGGACCGCAGTAGCGGACTTGTCATGCTCCTACCGCATGGCTACTCCGGCCAGGGCCCAGAACATTCGAGTGCCCATATGGAGCGATTCCTTCAGCTTTGTGCTGAAAACAACATGCAAGTGTGCAATGCCTCCACCCCTGCGCAATACTTTCACTTGTTGCGTCGTCAGGTGCATCGCGCATTCCGCAAACCCTTGATTATCATGGCCCCCAAAAGCCTCCTGCGCCATCCGAAGGCCGTTTCCAGCATGGCCGACTTCAGCGACCGCAACTTCTGCGATGTGCTACCCGACCCCCACGCAAACTACACAGCAACGAATGTACTGCTTTGCTCGGGACAGGTTTACTATGACCTGGAAGCAAAACGTCAAGAGTTGGGAGATACGCAAACATCGATTATCCGAATCGAACAGCTCTATCCCTTCCCTACCGAGCTACTCAAAGAAGAACTGGACAAATATGCGAACGTTGACGAGGTCGTTTGGGTTCAAGAAGAATCGCGCAACCGCGGCGCCTGGACGTTCCTGATCGAAGCGATGCAAGAGGCGCTGGCTGGACGCGCCCTTCGATACGTAGGCCGCCCAGCATCTGCCAGCCCCGCGACAGGTTCACTAAAACGACATCTCAACGAATTAAACAGATTTTTGAACGAAGCATTTTTACAGGAATAACCGCGAAGGACTACCCCCATGATGCATGACATTATCGTTCCCCCCGCAGGCGAATCTGTTTCAAGTGGCGTGCTTGCCGCTTGGTTGAAGGACGATGGCGCACTTATTTCGGAAGGCGAAGACGTCTTTGAATTTGAAACCGAAAAGGCCACACTGGCGGTTCCTGCAACCGCATCCGGCGTGCTCAAGCAATCCGTAGCCAGCGGTGCCGATGTAACCATTGGACAAGTTGTTGGTCAAATCGACACCGACGCGGCCACCGGCGACACAGCAACCGCGGCTGCACCAGCCGAAACAAGTGAATCCGATGACAGCCAGCTCTCACCAGCCGTACGTAAATTGATTCAAGAACATGGCCTTGATGCCTCCCTGATTTCCGGCTCCGGCAAAGGCGGTCGAATGACAAAAAAGGATGTCGAACAGCACATCGCCACCAACAAGGCAACACAGGCAGCCAGCACACCATCTGCACCAAACCTCCCCGCGCCAGCCCCCGCGCCAGCCCCTGCGCCAGCCCCTGCGGCGGCACCAAGGCCCGCAACGCCCCCCCCCCCTGTCCCGAAAGTCGCGCCCCCGCCCATGCCACGCAAATCAGGGGAACGCACACACAGGCGCGAGCCCATGTCATCCATTCGTCGCACGATCGCCACCAATCTGGTACGTTCACAACACGAAGCAGCGCACCTCACGACCTTCAACGAAGTCGACATGACGGCCGCGAGCAACATGCGCAAAGAATTTGGCGAAGCGTTCGAGAAAAAATACGGCGTCCGGCTTGGCTACATGTCCTTTTTCGTTAAAGCCGTCTGCCACGCGTTGCAGCAATACCCCTTGGTCAACGCGATGATCGACGGCACCGACATTATTCACAACGACTTTTTCGATATTGGCATTGCCGTTTCAACCGAGCGCGGCCTCGTCGTTCCTGTATTGCGTGACGCCGATCAAATGAGCTTTGCGGCGATTGAATACCAGATCCGCGAATATGCGGGACGCGCACGCGACAAGAAGCTGACGCCGGACGAAATGTCGGGCGGAACGTTCACCATCACGAATGGCGGCGTCTTCGGATCGTTGCTCTCGACGCCCATCCCCACACCACCGCAAACAGCGGTGCTGGGCATGCACACGATCCAACAACGTCCCGTGGCCATCGACGGCGAAGTCGTCATTCGAAGCATGATGTATCTTGCGATGACCTACGACCACCGCACGATTGACGGCAAAGAAGCGGTCAGCTTCCTGTCGGCGTTGAAACGCCTTATCGAATCGCCCGAGACCATGTTGCTCGACCTGTAAGCAAGCGCAACACTAGTCGACAAACGAAAATGTTTGCACATCCTTGCCGGGTTCGACAAGGAGCTCATTTATCTGCGCGTCTCCGTCGGGCGTTTCCCATTCGACGGTCCACGAACCGACGGGTAACATGACCGCCACAGACTGATCACCCGCAACGTCAGCACGCAGTTCGACAGGCATGAATGGGTCACCGCCCTTGGTTACAAAGGCGACATGCGTCGCCTTTGTGACAATTGCATTCGATCGAAAAATAACGACCGCTGCGTCGATGTTGCGTCCCAGACAGAAACGCATCGAGATTGTAATATCAACATCGACCGGCAACGGTAACATCATATCCACAATGCTTGGCTCGACACGCAACCGCCGCCCGGACCAATTCGATTCGGCTCGGATGCGATAGGGTTGCTTACCCATATTCTCAAGCGAAAACACACCTGGCATGAGCACATTTTGTTGCGCCCGTTCGCCTCCGTCTTTTGTTTCGCACGTCACTTGAACCACGCGCTGCGTTACATGCGGGAGATCGAACTCGACCCGCAAGGCTTTCCTAGGTCGCATACCCATACTAGCGATTCCGAGGGGCACGAGGTCTGAGTGCGTCGCCGGAGCAGGCATAAACGCCGTATTTACACCGAATTGCAGATCGACATCTCTTGTCACGGACGCGGTTCCGCTTTGGACATGAAGTCGATATCGCCCAGCCGTTAAACCTTCAAAGTGTACAACGCCATAGAAGTCCGATTCCGTGCGCTGCCGCGACGCGGACGGCGTGGGCGCGGCCTGTCCCTCGAGCGGCTCAAGCATTGTCCCTTGATACCAAGCCGTCCCTCCGGGAACCGGACCACGCCAAACATACAGGCTCTGTAAACCAGGCACGGGTTCCGACGAGGGCATCCGGAGCGAATTGGACAGAGCCTCTGTGGCGGGCGTCAATTTCCACGACCCGGGAATGCCCGACGTTGTTTCAAACCGTTTGCCAAGCCGTGCCCATAAATGCATCAACCCTTCGGGCCCGCGCGTGACATCATTGAAAATGGCAAGAATGTTTCTTTTCGCGAGGTGCTCATTCGTGCGGTGCCAAAGATATCTGTTGTATATAAAGCGAATTTCCGGAACCTCGTGCATTCTATTTTTTCCGCGCGCCGACTGCAGTTCTGGCAGCAAGGCACTGTCGTTCACAACCCACACAAGTGCTCGTGCAACCTCTGGGTTATGCGTACGTACCAAATGACGTACGACGTCGCCACAGTCAGGAAATCCTAACGTGCGCCAACGCAAAGGCAGATCGTCAGACATTAGATGATGTAACCCACTTAACATCACCCGCACAGCCAGGCCAGCAACGGGGCCTTGCGTGTGCGCATAGCGCATCAACGTGTCGTGTCTCTCAGGCTTCACCAGTAGGCTTGCAAACAACACCGCCAGAATCTCGCGCTCTTCCGGGTGCTCAAACCGAACCACGCTGCTAATTTCATCTTCTTGAGACAACGCTGTTGCGCGTAGGTCATCAATCGCAAAATCATTCAATACCAGATCATGAATCAAATTCAGGGCCCGAATTCGTTCAGAATCCTTGGTGTAGGCGGCCGACTCAATGGCACTCAAAATTTGCAAGGCACGCATGCTAAGCTCGGGATCATCGCTATTGGCCAATTCCTGAACGGCGGAACGGACGACCTGACCGAGCACGACCAGTTCAGAGGCCGCGCCTTCCCTTCTCGAGTAATCGTCCGAATGCAACTCAGCCACCGCGGCATCAATACGCGCTTGTGTTGAAGCATCCGGTACATGCAAAAAGACATGCTGCACGATGACGGCAAGTGCATTCGTCCCCTGTTGCACGAGCGCGGCTCGCGAAGCTGCGTCATCGGGGTTTGCGAGAAAGACGTCCAAGGCGGCGGCGGAACGTGTCGCGCCGTGAAGATGCTGTGCGCCGACGCTAAGCCAGACCAGGAAAACGATGCGGCATGCGCCCGCCCATGTCGATTGGACTGAAGGCAAATTTAGCATTCCAGTTTCCTTTACGACGCGCTGTACGCGCGCAGAGGCCCCGGCGCAGCATCAAAAAACAGAATTAATCCAAGATGGAATTGCGCTGCTGCCGCAGGACCATGTCAGCCAGCACCAGTGCGGCCATGGATTCAACAATGGCTACGGCGCGTGGGACAACACAAGGGTCGTGGCGACCTTTGGCTTCCAGCGTCACACAGGTTCCATCGAAATTCACCGTTTCCTGTGCCTGGCCAATGGTTGCAGGCGGCTTGAACGCGATACGAAACACGATGGGTTCGCCATTAGAAATGCCGCCCTGAATACCACCGCTGTTGTTCGTGGTCGTGCCCAGACGTCCATCGCGCATGAAAAACGGATCATTGTGCACAGACCCACGTTGCCGTATGCCAGCAAAACCAGAGCCAACTTCGAACCCTTTGGTCGCAGGAATAGACATCATGGCCTGGGCCAGTTTGGCCTCGAGCTTTTCGAATACAGGTTCACCTAAACCGACAGGAACATGACGACAGACACACGAAACGACGCCGCCGATGGAATCCTTGTCGTCACGCGCAGCTGCAATTTCGGCCATCATTTCGTCAGCAACGTTGTGATCACCACAGCGAACCATCGTGCCGTCGACATGATCGCGCGATAGAGTCGCAAGATCCACGTTTGCTTCCCTGACAGAGCCAACTTCACTGACCCATGAGACAATCTCGACCCCATAAAGCTGTTTCAGCAGTTTTTCGGCGACAGCACCCGCCGCCACACGACCGATGGTTTCACGTGCACTGGAACGACCACCCCCACTGGATGCGCGCGTGCCGTACTTGGCCTGATACACGAAATCCGCATGCGACGGGCGCGGCACGTCACTCATTTCACCATAATCCTGAGGGCGCTGATCGCGATTTGGAACAGACATGCCAATGGGCGTACCGAGCGTGACGCCGTTCTCTGTGCCAGACAAGATCGTCACGGTGTCGGTTTCCTGACGCGGGGTCGTCAATGCATTCTGCCCCGGCCGACGCCGGTCAAGCTGGGGCTGGATGTCAGCCTCTGTCAGTGGCAGACGCGCAGGACACCCGTCCAAAATCACGCCGACCTGTTTGCAATGTGATTCGCCAAACGTCGATATCTTAAATGCGGTACCAAATGAACTCGACATCAATTCGCCCTATCTTGATTCGTTCAGATCGAGGGACACGCCTCGACACAATGCTTATTGGTTTACACCATATAGGTTCGTATACCAAGTTGAAAAGTCAGCCCGCACGAGCGCCGCATGCATCGACTAACGCGCGCAATATACACCAAAATGCTTGCGTCACGCGCTTTCCAAATCTATCATTCAACGCATGAGCAAACATGTCATCATCATCCCAACCTATGACGAGAAGGATAACGTCCGCCCTATCGCGAAGGCGATCTTCGCTGTTTCGCCGACGGCCCACCTGCTCTTTATCGACGACAATTCGCCCGATGGCACGGGCGATGTGATCCGATCAATGGTCGCAGAGGATGAGCGTGTGCACTGCGTCCACAAAGAAGGCAAGCAGGGGCTTGGGAAGGCCTACGTCACCGGATTCGACTGGGCCTTGAAACATGGCTACGATTTGATTTTCGAAATGGATGCCGACTTTTCGCATGACCCCGTTGAGATTCCAAAGTTTCTCGAAGCCATCAAACATGCGGACCTGGTTCTTGGATCCCGCTACGTCGAAGGCATTCGCATCACGAACTGGCCGTTACGCCGACTGCTGCTGAGTAAGAGTGCGGCCACCTATGTCCGCCTCATCACGGGCATGCCGGTGACCGACCCGACGGGCGGCTTCAAATGTTTCCGCAGTGACGTTCTCAAAACGATTCACTATGAACAGGCAATCTCCAGCGGATACTCCTTTCAAGTCGAACTAACACACAAAAGCTGGATGGAAGGGTTTCGCATCCAAGAGATCCCCATCATTTTTGAAGATCGTCGTGCTG
>JBLHHU010000023.1:0-23112 GCA_047615735.1 Kiritimatiellia bacterium
ACCCGGCCTGTCGTGGGACAGATAGAGATATTCAGACCGAAATAGTCCAACGCCTTCGGCACCATACTTATCCAGGGACGTAAGCTCGCTGACAGATTCGATATTTGCAGAAAGGACAATTCGGTGATTGTCCTTGGTTTCTGCCGGCTCCTTCTTCAGGCCTTGGAACCCGGTTTCAATCGAACGGCGCTCCTCTTCCAACCGGCCGAACTCCTCTCTGTCGGTCTTGGATGGATTCAAGATGACGACGCCGCGTGTGCCGTCGATCAGCAAGGTGTCGCCCGTCTCTACCGCCGTACTCAGATGTTCAAGGCCGACGACAGCAGGAATCTGCAGCGCCTTAGCCAACAACGCCGTGTGGGAGGTAGCACTTCCAAAATCCGTCGCAATGCCCAACACGAACTCGCGCCTGAATAATGCTGTTTCTGAAGGGGTCAAATCAGCGGCGACGGCGATGGCCTCACGTTCGTGTTGTTGAATCGGTGAGGCAGCGTCCCCCACCAGATTACGTAGTAAACGGCGCGACACATCTTTGATGTCGATGATGCGTTCACTGAAATAACGATCCTTGAGCGCCGCAAATGCATCGACAAATTTATCCGTAACGATCTTCACCATCGTTTCGGCACAGCGGTAATCGTGGCGGATGCCGTTGACGATTTCTTCAATGAATGCGTGATCGTCCAAAACAACCAAATGCGCGTCCAGAATACCGGCTTCGGCGATGATCGCCTTGCGCTCAAGATCTTTCTGGATGGCTTTGATCTGCTGCCGCGTTTCGATCAAGGCCTGCTCAAGCCTGCGGATTTCAGCGTGCACCCCATCGGGCGCAATCACGTGATCGGGAACATAATCCGACAGATCGGTTATTCGGAAGGCTTCGGCGACGACAACGCCGGGAGAGACGCCAACCCCTTGCAGTTGCACACGCGCGCCATTGGAAGGCTCTGCGCTGGTGTGCATGCGCTAGCCTTCTTCCGTAAACTTGCGTTCGACCAGCGCTTCGAGGTGATCCAGCATCGTTTTGGCGTCGGCACCATCAGCGGTGAGATTCAATTTAGTCCCGCAAGCCGCCTCGAGCGTCATCAGAGCAAAAATACTTTTACCGGGCACTTCGTTTCCGTCCTTTTCAACGGTCAGGTCGGAGTCGTATTGAGATGCCACCTTCACGAAAACGGAAGCAGGCCGAATGTGCATGCCGAATTCGTTCTTGATGACCACTGTTCGTGTATGTTGACCGTTATTCATAAGATTTATTCGCTGGCGTCAATGCCATCAGTCAACAACGCCATGAGCTTTTCGTCCAGCTCTTTAGCAGCATCATGGCCTAATAATCGTAATTTACAGTCTAACGCGGCTGTTTCAACCAGTCCTGCAATGTCGCGACCAGGCGCAACCCCAATCAGAACTTGCGGAACATCCACCCCGAGAATCGTCTTAGTGCGCCGAACCATACCAGAACGATCCTCCATTTCCAGCAGTTTCGCTTCGGTCAAGGTTGCAACCAGATCCAACTTTTTCGATTGGCGGACCGCTGCAACGCCGAAAAGGCTCGGAACATGGATGATTCCCATACCGCGAATCTCCATGTGGTAGCGCGTCGCGGCAACCGGAGCGCCCATCAGTGCGCCCGATGAATCGCGCCGAACGGCCGCAACATCATCCGAAACCAAAGCGTAACCCTTTTTGATCAGGCCCAGAGCCGTTTCGCTCTTACCCATGCCCGGTCGGCCTTCAATCAGAATGCCAATCCCCATGATTTCGACCATCGTACCGACAACATTTTCGCGGGGCGCCATGAGGTTTTCCATCGTGATGGTGGCGGCGTTCACAAACTCTTTGGTGATTTGGTGATTGCGTAAGAGCGGTACTTTGTATTTTTCAGCGAGCTCGAGTGCTTCGGGAAAAACACGTTTGTGTCGCGTAAACACGACACAAGGAATCCGAGCCGCAAAAAACGCTTCCAAACGACTTTGGCGTTCTTTGGCGCTCATTGAGACCAAATAAGCATGCTCCGCCATTCCAATCACTTGAATGCGACGGTTGGCAAAATGCTTAAGAAATCCGGATAACGCAAGACCTGGCCGATTTATAGCCGCTTCGTGAATCAGTCGATCGATGCCTGCTTCGCCCGCCACCAGTTCCAACTGTGGTGTTTTGCGGCCGACATCAATAAACTGTTTCACGCGAATCGGCGTCAGCTTATGCGTCCCGGATGTTTGTTCGGAGTTAGAGGGCACGTTCCTTATCCATTTCCCCATGTTTCATGGCGGGGCTGTGATCTTGAACCTTATCGCGAAGACGACGTAGTTGACGCTCGACTTTATCAACCGCTTCGTCGATGGATGCGCGCAAATTGTCGGATTCCTCTTTGGCTTCAGCACGAATCCGATTCTTTGCCTGCACCACGACAGTCGCGATCTGCCTATGTTTTTCAGAGTCCAACACAAAGTGGATGTGTTCGACCCGCGGAAATTCATCTTCGAGCAGCTGTCCTTTGCCGCGTGCGTACTCTTGAATTTCTTCGGTTGCGTGAATATGTCTAGCTGTGACTTCAATGGCCATCAGAGTCTCCTTTTTAGTCTACATACTGAATGAGTCGCCCAAATAAAGGTCGCGACTTTTTTTATCATTTATAAGGAAATCACGTGTTCCTTCACGTTCAACTTTTCCTTCATAAAGCAGATAGGCGCGGTCCACCACGGCCAATGTCTCGCGCACGTTATGATCCGTGATCAAGACACCCAAACCGCGGCGCTTAAGACCTATGATAATATCCTGAATATCTGCCACGGCCTTAGGGTCCACCCCACTAAAAGGCTCATCAAGCATAATCATCAGGGGATCCGTAACCAACGCTCGTGTAATCTCGAGCTTGCGGCGCTCACCACCACTCAGGGTGTAGGCCTTTTGCTTGGCTAACTTGAGCGTGTCCAATTCCTGTAAAAGCAAACGCAGACGCTGTTTTCGCTCTTCGCGCGAAATCTCTAATGTTTCCAGAATGGCCATGACGTTTTCTTCAACCGTCATTTTACGGAAAATTGAGGGTTCCTGAGATAAGTAGCCAATGCCGCGCAGCGCGCGTTTATACATTGGGAAGCGCGTCACGTCCTCCCCATTGAACATGATCTGGCCCCGATCCGATCGAACCAAGCCAACGACCATATAAAATGACGTTGTTTTACCAGCGCCGTTGGGCCCGAGAAGGCCGACGATCTCACCAGGGCGCACATTGAGATCGACGCCTCGAACGACGTCGCGTCCACCATAGCTCTTTCCTAGTCCAGTGACCGTAAGCAATGGTTCAGCCTGCTTCAGTCCTTCCGGACTGGGCATGTCATTTAAAATCTGTTGACTATTCTGTGTCGCGTGCAATTGAACTTTCGTACCTAAGTAGGTTGCTTATAACCAGTACGCCTCATTGCTTCGAGAATAAGTTAAATACGCTCAATTGACTAGCGTAATTTTGGGGCTTCGGAATTGGACATGACTTCCAGGTATCCGGGCTTACATTTCATAATTTCTTTATCCAGCCAAAATGTAATTTCATCGCCCCTGAGGACGTCATCGCCACGCGTCAAGCGGGCGTCTCCCATCAGAATGACTTCGCCCTTTTGGGCCTGATAAATGGCCCGTTTGCAGGTTGCCGTAATATCGTCATGCCACAGACGTACGTTGCCAGAAGCCGTCACCGACTTGACCTCATTGGTACTGTCAAAAAGCACGTTCATTCTGTCCGACGTCATTTTGATGCCTGGATCCTGCACAAATACGTCGCCTACGAAAATTGCGGTCGACTTCTTGTAGTCGAACGTCAGTTCATTGGACTTAATGGTCGTTTTTTTAAGGGTTGCTTCCTGCGCGTTTAGCGAGGCCGCGCCGACTACGCCAAACGTTAAAACAAAACAGCCAATTGCCAGAAAATGTCGCATATTATTCACCGAAGTATCGAGAAGTCGAACCCGAGACTCTTTTTCTCTAAAGTCACTTCTACGTTGTTTTTGATTTTGATTCGCTCGTCATCCGACGTCCATTCGAATCCCGTTCCTGTTATTTTAATTCCGTCCTTGATCAGTTCCACATCGTCGTCCGAATCGGCTCGCTTGTTGACGCGATCGAAAACGCAGACCTTCGATTTCAATACCGTATGTACGGTGCCGTCCTGGTTGCGAAACTCAACTTTCAGGCCCGACGCAACCAACGTGCCAGTATCGCCGACTTTGGCACGCTTAGCCGTGACTTCCGTCTTAACTTTTCCGTCTGGATAATGCTCGAGGGGCACACGCAGATCTTCGACTTCAAGATCCTGCGCGCTAGCGAGGACGCAACACATCAACAGCGCTAAAAGACTACGATACAATGGCATGTATCCCCACTAATTGCTTCCACATCTTCCGCATCGCACTGAAGGGTACCGCATTCTGGGCATCCGACTTCGCTTGACTTGGATCCACGTGCGTTTCCACGAAAATTCCATTGCAACCCGTCGCGACGGCAGCACGTGCCAGAGCAGGCGCCCACTGACCGTCGCCGGCTGTGCTCGTTCCCGCTCCCCCCGGGCGCTGCACACTGTGCGTTGCGTCGAAAATCACAGGATAGCCATATTCTTTTAGGATAAGCAAGCTGCGCATATCGGCGACCAAATTGTTGTAACCGAACGAAGCGCCGCGTTCGGTCAGTAATATGCGTCGATTTCCGGTGCTTTCGACTTTGGAAATGATATTTCCAACATCTCCGGGTGCCAGAAACTGGCCCTTCTTGATGTTGACGATACGTCCTGTTTCGCCCGCAGCAACGACCAAATCCGTCTGACGACATAAAAAGGCTGGGATTTGGAGAATATCCACAACCTTCGCGGCCGCCTTCGCCTCTTCGACACTATGGACATCGGTTAAGATCGGAATGCCGTAGCGTGCTTTGATTGCCGCAAGAATTTCAAGCCCCGCATCAAGCCCTGGGCCGCGATAGGAGGAAATGGCGGTACGGTTAGCCTTGTCATAAGACGCCTTAAAAACCAGCGGTATCTCGAGCTGCCGTGCAAGGCGTACCAGTTTGCCAGCAATATCCATGCACCCATCCAAGCTCTCGATCACACAAGGACCCGAGATAAGGGCCAGTGAACCGCGTCGGCCAAAAGTGACCTTGCCGCATCGCACATTTCGTATTTTCGAAGTTTCTGGCATGTTTTTCACTCGCATTCCTGTCGCAAAAGGGACTCAACGTACGGCACATCGGCCGGTGTATCAACACCAATTCCGCGTTCTTCGGTCTGAACAACGCGAATTCGCCCGCCAATATGAAGAGCACGCAATTGTTCCAACTTTTCAGCTTCTTCAAGCATGCACGGCTTGGCCTGAACGAGTGTTTCCAAAAAATTACGGCGATACGCATAAATCCCCAGATGGCGCCAATGGATACATGCATCAAAACGCGACTCCGTATCGCGGACATGCGGAATGGGCGAGCGGGAGAAATACAGCGCTGCACCGTCCTGCCCCCACACACATTTAACAACCGAAGCACGGGTGACATCCTCCTCCCGATCAATGGGCGCAACTGCCGTTGCCATGTCCCAACGCGTGTCCTCGAGCAGCGCAGCCGACAATGCGTCAATAAGCGCAGGACTGATGAGCGGCTCGTCGCCCTGAATGTTGACCACGGCGTCGCTGTCCAGCCCTTGAATCGCCTCGGCAATACGATCCGTTCCGGAAGGATGATCCGGCCGAGTCATCACAGCACGCACGCCCAGACCTTCCACCACATCGGCGATACGCTGATCGTCTGTGGCCACAATGACATCGGACAGTGATTGTGCCTGCTTGACGCGTTCAACCACCCAGGCGATTAACGGGCGCCCGCTGATCGGCGCAAGGCTCTTGCCGGGAAAGCGCGTGGAGCCCCAGCGCGCAGGAATAACCCCGATTACGGATGGTTTCGTCATGTCATACTTTCTGTCATTGGCAGGCAATTTCTGGCTGCTTAGCGCCGTTTTTCGTCAGATTCTATTCTGAAGCGAAGCTGTCCAAGAGTTCATCGCGCGTGCAGGGCGCTGTGCCTACTTTGGCCACCACGACACCTGCAGCATGATTGGCAATGTAGGCGGCGAGTTCCGGGTTTGCCCCTGCAGCCAATGCGAGCATGGTCGCAGCGATGACCGTGTCGCCTGCGCCCGACACGTCATACACGGCGCGAGCTTGCGTCGCCATATGAATGGGGCCTCGGCCTTGCGACGCCAGATACATTCCGCTTGGACCCAATGTGATCATGAGGTGTTCACAATTCCAACGCGACTGCAATTGCTGAGCGACAGAGTCAAGCGCTTCACTTTTCAGAGGATCCTCTGGCAAACTTGCCATTGGAAGCGCTGCGGCGTCGCAGGCCTCCATGTAATTTGGCGTGGCGAGCGTCAGTGACGGAAAGCGCAGGTGGTGGTGGTGCTTTGGGTCGTAGCCGAGCATAATCCCTGCCGCCTGGCCACGCACCGCCAAGTCATCGATCAACGCTTGCGTAATAACCCCTTTACCATAATCTTCGAAAATCGCGCCATGAACCGTGTCGATTCGTTCGGCAACCCGTTGACGGAACGCCGCGATAATGTCGTCCTCGACGACACCTTGCCCTTCGCGATCCACACGCACAACCTGCTGTCGATCAGCTAGTATACGCGTTTTAACGGTCGTCGTTAGGCGCTTGTCCTGCTCGCAGGCCGACACGTCGATGCCGCTGCTGCTCAACATGCCTAAAAGGTCTTCGCCCGCGCTATCGCGTCCAATTAAAGCACCCATGACCGCGTTGCCGCCCATGGCTTGAATGTTCAAGGCCACGTTAGCCGCACCACCAGGACGCGCGTCATCATGTTCCACGCGAACCACAGGCACGGGCGCCTCAGGGGAAATTCGATCCACGAAACCGGACACATAACGATCCAACATCGCATCGCCGATCACTAACAATCGGCACGCCGGAAACCGTGCAATGACCTCTTTTGCCTGCACCCTGTCGGTCATCATTTCCACTCCTTCACGATCCGTCTTCTCCGACGCGTTCTCGGCACATCAGTTATTAACGGGAATTTCAATATAGTCAATGGTGTCGGTGCTCAACCAAGCAAAGGCATTGCGAACATCGCCCTCGCCTGCGTCCGTCGCACCTGCATACGAATAGCGCACTTCGCCGTACTGCATGACACGATCCGGAATTCTGACGGGCTGAGCATGAAAGTCAAGATCCCGCAGCCCAGCATGAATGGTCCCGTTTTCGAAAACCCACCGGACCTGTGCGCCCCGCACCGTCATCCGATGGGTCGTGCCAATAACACGGATCGCAGCGCCCAGCGCTTTTCGTTCGTGGCTATGCACCGCGCGCAACACCGACAAACACTGTGGATGCCACGTTTGATCCTCCGCCTGGCGCAGCGTCACGATGGGCTTGTCGAGCAAGCTGCGGCGCCCACGTAACGACACCCACGCTAGATCCACTAGTGACACCTGCAGAAACGAATCCGGAGCGCCCTTTTCTGTTAACGCGACATCGTGCATGCGTAAGGTCAACGGAAACACCAACGCAGCACCGCTCAACGAACAGTCCATGCCTGTGGACGACGTTATTCTATCGCACACAACACCCTGCAAGACAGGCGTGCGCAACCCAAAAAAGACGGTCATCCAGAGAATGACGGCAAGAACAACAAGCGTTATTACGATGCGAACAAGGCAACCCACAAGGGACAGCGGCTCCGCGTCGGGCTCCGCCTTGGCAGGTGGCTTCGTCTTTGCGCTATTCGGCATGACGAGGGACGACGCGTTTTCCAAAAATTGCAGAGCCAACTCTTATCCAGGTTGCCCCTTCCTCAATGGCCACCTCGAAGTCGTGCGACATCCCCATCGAGAGGTCAGGAAGCGACACGCCACAACGCTGTTCCACCGTATCGCGCAACGCACGTAGCGCCGCAAAATGCGGGCGCACGTCTTCTGGGTCGGGCGCGAAGGGCGGCATCGTCATCAGGCCGACCAAGCGTGCGTTATTGAACGCCTGCGCGCGCTCGACGATGGCTTCCGCTTGATCAGGCGGCACACCCGTTTTACTACCCTCCCCTGCGACGTTCACTTGCAAGCAGACATCAACGCGTGGGCCCTCGTCATACGCAATGGCCTCAACCCGTTCAAGCAAGGCCAGTGAATCGACACTATGAATCATGCAGAAGGTTGATACGACGGGTCGCACCTTGTTGCTTTGCAGCCTACCGATGAAATGCCAATCAATCATTCCAGGGCAATCGGGGATTTTTTGTAAGGCCTCCTGAACACGACTCTCGCCAAAGACGTTGACGCCGCAGCGATGCACATCATGAACAATGTCCGCTGGAAATTTCTTGCTGACCGCGATCAGGCCAACGGTATCAACGTCACGTCCCGAACGCGCACAGGCCTGTGCGATTCGTTCGCGCACAACATCGACGCGTTCGCTCAGAAGGTTTTCCTCTTCATTTTCAGCCATTGTCTCACATCCAGCTAGCACGAGCTGCAAGCAGCCTATAAGCTTTGCCGACCCTTAAGGGCGCGGTCGAGGGTGATTGAATCGGAATACGCGATACCGCTCCCTGCTGGCAACCCGAATGCCAGACGCGTCACGCGCACATCCTGCGAGGCAAGCAGTTCCTGGATATAGCGGCACGTGGCATCGCCTTCAACGTCGGTGCTGATTGCCAAAATTATTTCCGAAAACGCTGCCCCAACCAAGCGCGCCAGCAAGGCCTCGGCGCGCAACTGACTCGGGCCTTGCCCCGACATGGGCGAAAGCTTTCCCATTAGAGCGTGATAACGTCCATGAAATCCACCCGATGCTTCGATTGCAATAATGTCAGAAGGATCTTCGACGACGCACAGGAGCGTATCGTCCCGCGTCGGTGACGTGCACAGGCGGCAGGGATCGACACCAGCGGGCGTCATGCTTCCGCAGTACGTGCAGACACGCACATGTTCCCGCGTGGCGTTCAATGCCCGCACAAGCGTGTCAGCGTCATCCGGCTTGCGTGCCAGCGCCAGCGCCATGCGCTCGGCTGACCGCCGTCCAACCCCCGGCAACCGCGCGAGGGAAAGACTCAATTCATAAAGATGAGCTTGGGCATCCATCGCAGCGTGTTCCCTATGATAATAACGAGGAATGCGGCCTTATTTGCCGCCGAGCATATCAGCCAATCCACTCAAGTCGCCCATTTTGGACATATCGCCCGCAGCAGCCTTCTTGGACGCATCCAATGCACTGTTAATTGTCGATACGATCATTTTTTCGAGACGTTCCATGCGATTCACGTCAATGGCATCTGGCTTGATTGTAACACTTTTGATACTCATATCGCCCTTGGCGACCACGACGACAATGTCGTCTTTGCTGCGCGCTTCCACAGTCTTAGCGGCCAGCACTTTCTGCATTTTGCGCACCTGCTTGACCTGCTTCATCATGTTCATCATTTTGGGCTTAGCCATGACATCATCTCCTCATCCATTCCAGTTCATGTAAATTCAAGCGTGACGTGATGTCATCAACACGACATCGCCTTTAATTTCTATTCGCGAATATCCAAAATAGTGCCGTTCAACGAATCGAGCGTCATACGCACGGCTTCGTCTTCTGCCCAACGACGTGACCCTTTTTTGGGCGGCGCACTCGCGACGGGGGCGACAACGGCTTCATCGTTTTTTATTTCAGCTTCCGGGGCTAGCGCAACAGGCTCCGTGCTCTCCGGCGCGGGAGCATCTGCGGCAGCGACTGTGTCCGACGGTGCGGTCCCTGCTTTAGGCGCAATGACGTTAGCGACACTGACAAAATCGTCCGTGGCGACTTCAATGGCTGGGACAACTTTGCGACCGAGCACATCCGACAAGGCAAATTCTAGCGCTTTACGATTACGACCGGCCTCCAGTTGCTCTTTTTCGTCAGCAAACTCGGGATCGATAGTGATGAACACCGTATTGGCGTCAACACGCAGAGGGCGAGCATCCAGCAACATGCCGCGCGCAATGACCGAGCGCCGTCCAACGCGTTCAATGAGCTCAGCCCATGAATGGAGCAAGAGCTCCAACTCCTCTTGCGGACTTTTTCCCTGTTGGGGCTTTTGGGATGCCGCAGCGGGCGCCACCTTGGCACGGGGTGCTGCCGGCGCCGCTGCCGCTGCCGCTGCCGCTGCCGCTGCCGCTGCCGCTGCCGCAGGCGCTGCCGCAGGCGCTGCCGGCGCAGCCATTGGGGCAACAGGCGCGGGCGGGGCGGATGAGGGCACTGCAGGCATGGGCATCGTCGATACTTGCCCACGCATCTCTGTGATATATTTCAAAACTTCATCGAGCGAGGCAACGGTCGCAGCACGACCACAGCGAATCAGCGCAGTCTCCAGCAGCGACCGACGTGACAGCGCATACTTCATGCGGTCCTCTGCATCCGTCAGGACGTCAATGACGCTCAGGACGCGGCCAGCATGTGTTTTGGATGCCAGACGCCGAACGCCCTCAGTCTGCTCTTCTGAAACATCCTGCAAAATAGCCTTATCGCCGACACTCAACACAATTAAGAGGTTGCGGAAGAATTCCATCAAATCAACAAGCAGGCGATGTAAGTCACGACCCGCATCATCCAGGTTTGCAATGATGCCGAGAATCGATGACATGTTGCCATCCAGGATGGCGTCCACGAGATCTTCGAGTTGGCGATGGGAAATCAGTCCGAACACCGACAGAACGTCCGCTTCTGTAATCGAGTCACCGCAAAATGAAATCAACTGATCAAGCGCTGATTCCGCGTCACGAAGCCCGCCCTCAGCGCCACGCGCAACGGCCACAAGAGCATCCTGATCGATGGCGACTTTTTCCGTCTCCGCAATTAACGCCAGACGCTCGACAAGTGCTCCAAGCGCAATCCGACGCAAATCGAAACGCTGGCATCGGGAAATGACGGTTGGCAACACCTTGTGGGCTTCTGTCGTAGCGAATATAAATTTGACGTGCGCAGGCGGCTCTTCGAGCGTTTTCAGCAAGGCATTAAAGGCCGCAATCGAAAGCATGTGGACTTCGTCGATGATGTAGATCTTGTAGGGCCCGCGATTGGGCGCGTACATGACCGTATCCCGCAACTCACGAACTTGATCGACACCATTGTTCGACGCACCGTCGATCTCTATGACATCGAGACTTCGGCCGCCAGCGATTTCGACACACGCGTCGCATGTTCCGCATGGCGTGCTCGTGGGCCCCTCGTGACAGTTCATGCATTTGGCGAAAATGCGCGCGATCGAGGTCTTCCCAATACCACGGGGGCCGACGAAAAGGTATGCGTGCGCGAGGCGATTTGAGCTGATCGCATTACGCAAGGTCTGCGTGACATGATCCTGCCCGACAACGGCGTCGAAATTTTGAGGGCGCCATTTGCGGGCAAGTACTTCGTATCCCATGTTTTCCTCAGAATCGTCAAAATTGGTGGTTTGGCACTAGCAACGCAGAACTTATATATATATCGCATTGCACCTGCTTTGACAAGTCGTTAGCCTGCCCCCCGAACCTTGCTTAAGAAACATTGCGATGATTGACTTACACGACTACTACATGTCCTTGGCACTGCGTGAAGCGCAGCGCGCCATGGATGCAGGCGAAGTGCCCACCGGCTGTGCCATTATTGACGCTAGCGCAGAGCCGCGTGCCAAGTCTCCGGTACTGGGACTGGCTCACAACCAGGTTGAAATCCTGAAAGACCCGACCGCACATGCGGAAGTGCTCGCCATCACGCAGGCGGCGGAAGCACTCGGCGACTGGCGCCTGACCAAGACCGTCCTCTATGTCACCAAAGAGCCTTGCGTCATGTGCGCAGGCGCCATCATCTACGCCCGTATCCCAACCGTTGTCTACGGGGTTCCGGACGCGAAGCGCGGAGGCCACTCGGTGTTTAAGATCTTGGATCATCCCGGATTGAATCACCGTTGCGACGTGCTACCTAATGTACGTGCCGAGGAAAGCCTGCATATGTTGCAGCTTTTTTTCCGGGAAAAACGGGAACAGAAGAAGCTTTAGCGCAACGCGTCAGCCAGCTAAACGGCCGAACATCCTGTGGGTCAATCCTTGCGACTAGCCAGCTCAAGCACCTCGCGCTCGCGCTTGCTCAGGCTGCTTAAGCCCCTCTCTTTGATCTTTTCGAGAATGCGATTCAGTTCATCCTCTGTAAACGCCTCGGGCACAGGCGGTCGCTGCCAATCCTCAATCTCGTCCTGTTCAAAAGGAATGACGTGCAAGAAAGGTTTTCGACGCGCACGCGCCCTGCGAGGAGGCCCTTGCGGAATGCGGTTCAACCAGAAATACGTTACGCCGAATCCGGCGATGCAACCAGCGATGTGCGCCTCATGGGCGACGTTTCCGCCAAAAAACATCAAGACCAATGATGTCGCAACAGCGGCGACGGCCAATAAACGCGCGGTCATTGTGACGGGCAAGACAAAAAAGACGAGTAGCGTCAGTTCTCGACGCGGAAAAGCTGCCGCAAAGGCGCCGATAATACCAAATGTTGCGCCCGAGGCACCAATACAACGTTGCGCGCTATCGCCGAACCTTATCTCCGAAATCGCCAACCACCCTACCCCACCCAGAATCGCGCAGAGTAGATAGAGTATAACGAAGGATCGCGTACCAAAATGATCCTCCAGATCTCGCCCCAAGAAGAACACGACCAACATGTTGAGTGCAAAATGCAGGAATCCTTCGTGCAATACAGCGTAGCTGAGAAATTGCCAGACATGCCCCTGCGAAACGGCATGGTTCGATAAGCTAAAAAGGAGCAAGCCCTGACCAACGGGAAATTCATTCTGGAAAAGTGTAGGGAAAAACAGATGCTGAATCAGAAAACACGTCGCCGTGGTTCCAAGTACATAGCGAACACCCAGACCGAGTGTGGGTGCAGACAGGCCGTGTGGTGCGGAAGCTCGAAAGCTCATAGCGTTTTCCCGGCACTGATGCGCTGGCGATCAGGTTCCATCAGAAGCCAAAATGTCTTCGATTTCTTTGATCGCCGTTGTGACCAGAGTATGCGCTTTTGGCTGTGTCTCCGTTTTGCCCAACGCGTCGGTGTAGTAGGCCATCGACTCACGGTAGGTCACCAGCGCACCCGCAACATCACCTGCCTTTTGCTGAATATCCGCGATGCGCTTTGCATTAAACCCGAGTGCCATTTCACGCGAATGCCGTACACCGGTCGACGGATCATACTCCGGCTTGACCCATGTTTTGTCGACGTGCTCAAGAAAGCCTCGAAACCGTTTCACAGCCTGCGCATGATCTCCTTCTTTCAGCGCCTTGTGCGCGAGAACTTTGTTGCGAGCCATCGCATGCCACGCCTCGTCCTTATCGGGAAGGCCTGCATCAAGCGCAACAAGGACACGGTCATAGTCTTCGAGCACAAAAGCCGCATCGAATCGTAGACTGGCGAGCGTCTTTTTATCGCTATCCTCCGTGACGGTTGGCGCGAAATCATCTCCGATAGCCAATAACTCGCCCAGAATGACGGGGTGTTCACCGGACATGGATGTATAGAGAGCCGTTGAATAGGTGTTCAGCAAGGTGTGCGTGGACACCTTTGCGTCGAAAATGCGCCGGATACGCTGAGGTAACACGTCGATCATCACGCGCTTCTGGGCGCAGTCCATCCAGGTGACCGCTGCTGCGTCACGCAAGGAAGCGTTTGATGACATATTTTCGAGAACATGTTGGCTAAAACCATCAAGAACATCCCACGCACTTTGCGAGGACGCCCCGGCGACCAATCGTCCGAAAAGGGCGCGTTGACTGCGGTCATCGAGTGCATCGGTATTGTTTCGAAACGTCGCTGCCGCATCAGCCCAAACGCCACGTGCAATCGCGAGCGCGACGGTTTGAAAAGCGAGAAAGTCCTGCAGCTCGGAATCCGCGGTTATCGCACTCGCCAACGCGCTCAGTCCGAGCCCGACACGATCGAATGCTTTCCCTTGTGACCATGATCTAAAAACCGAATCAAATAGGGCTTCAAAATCACGTTCGGGTATCATCGCAACACCTTTCGGAATCAGCGCGACGATTTGTTCGGCCTCCTCACCACCGAGCAAGGCGTGCACATGCCATACGAGAGCACGACTCCGCATGGCGCTGTCTATGGCTTCATTGTCGGCGAGTAGCATGGTCCAGCGCAGCAACTCCTCCGAGTTTTCTAACGCTTGCAACCGACGCGTAATGGTGCCGAACGCGATGAGCGCTGCTGAATCTTTGGACTGAAGGCCTTCAAGCAGCAGCGCCTGCGCCTGTGCCACATCCCCCGCGCGTGTGAGCGCATCCAGATGGTCACTAAACACCTTGAGTCGTAAATTCTCAGGAATCGCGTAGGCAAGTATCGATTCCGACCAGACAGCCGCGGTATTCGGGCGGTTTGTAGAGATGAAATATTCGACAATGGCCGTGTAGCCCGTTTCGGCGAGCATCGGACTCGCCTCGATGTGCTGCGCATAAAAGGCCTGAGCCTCGTCGATCCGGTCATTCGAAATGTGCTCCGACAAGCACGCGTAAAAGAGACCCGCGGCTTCCTGCCCGTTGGGTTCATTGCTAACCGATTGTTCAAATTGCTCTTGTAGCGTTGGCGCGCCACGTCCGCAACCCATGACGAATGCGGCGACACAGACGAACATAAAGCCTAACCCGTGGTGGCGAATGCTTTGGAAGGAACGTCCTTTGGCCTTCATTTTATGACTCTCCTGAATGTGGTGGTATGTTCTATTGATCGATGCAGACCTTCACTGTGCCGACGGTAGCGCAGCAAGATCAGAAGAGAGAAGGTAGCAAATTCGGACGAGGCCGTCATTCGAGAAAATGCCCGGGCAGGTAATTCACACGGCGTGAAAGAACGACGCGACCCCCGACGATCAGCTCAAACGGCCGTCAGACAGCCGCTTCCGAACAAACCCCAAGCGTGGCGCTGACAACTTTCTCCGGGTCGATCGAAAGAACCCAACGGGCAACACCCGCGAGTTCACGAGCAAGGTGTTCATGCTTTTGCCGAAGCCAGTCCGAATCATCATATATGATCACCGGTATCCCGTTTGTACTCTGCATCGCCGCGAGCAAGGGCGCGAGCACGGTACCATTCATACCCGGCAGAAACTCGCGAATGACGATCACATGTGGCTGAACACGCGGTGCAGCTTCGAGTACTTCAGGACCCGTGCGCACGGTTTTAACCGTCAACCCCTGCGCCTCCAAGAGCGTTTTCAACGCCGAAGAAACAATGGCATCATTCTCGGCAATCAGAACGACTTGCTCGTTCCTGACCCCTTCGTGCGATTCATGCCGATGTGTCGAAAGGGTGCGCTCGATCTGCTCAATCAGTACGTTGCCATCGCAAGGCTTTGGCAAAAAGGCCTCAACCTCCAGCGATTCAAAAAACTCCCGTGCTTCAGATCGTGCAGACAGGACGACAACGGGACAACGCGGCAATTCTCCCGATACCATTTTTTTCAAGAATCCGGTCCCCCCAATGCCAGGCATTGAGATATCCAGTAAAACCAGATCTGGCTTGTGCTCCTTCAAACGAAGCATACCGGTCTCGGCCGTCTCTGCAATCGTGACATCGTAGCCACGATGATCAAGAAAATCACGTAGCGACAGACGCAAATGATTGTCGTCGTCAATTAGTAGAATACTTGCTTTTTCCCTACCCGCCATGATCAATACCTCCCTGATCATTGTTACGTACCCAAGCAACGATGTTTCCCCTAGCATCGTAGCCTCACGCCTTTGATGATACGGGACAGAGGCGTAAGATCAAGTATCTAATTTGTCAGGGCAAACGCATCTAAACTGTTCTTGTGGCATTGTGCCGGTAGTACGGCCTGTTCTGCCCGAGCCTGCGAGGGCGAACTGTTTTGACCCAGGCCACGCACAAGGGGCCATTTCCCCACTCGTCGCAAGCTCCTCGCTCGAGAAAAGGCCCTACTTCAGAGCCGGTCACCACAACATGTAATTAGATGCGTTTGCCCTGTCTAATTTGTGGGATCAGCTACGCGGGATCGGCGAAATTTCGAATAAACAAAATTATTTTCGCCTACAGGTCTAGAAAGTATGCTGACGGTCCTTGATGGCCCGGCGTGTCCCCTCTGGCTCAATTCGAGCCTGCTTGCCAATATTTATAAGAATGCAAATGCAGGCCATCGAGCTCAGCATGCTGGATCCCCCATAACTGATAAACGGCAGCGGCAAGCCCTTCGTCGGTAGGCAACCCGTTACAACACCAATGTTGATCGATGCCTGAACCACGATCATGGTCGTCAGGCCAAAGGCCAACAATCGGCCGAAACGATCTGGCGCATACGCGCTGATTCGCAAACCGAGAAACAAAATCGCACCAAAAAGCAAGGCGACGGAGCCACTCCCAAGAATGCCGAACTCTTCTGCAAGAATGGCTAGAATAAAGTCCGTATGGGACTCGGGTAAGTAATAGTGCTTTTGTATGCTGTCACCAAGGCCTACACCTGAGAATCCACCCAGAATGAATGCGATCTTTGATTGCGTAAGATGATAGGCCGTATTCGGATACTTTTCGGGTTCTAGAAAGGCCATGATACGTGCCCAACGGACGTGGTCTTGCATCACGGCAAGAATGAATGCGCTAAATCCAACCGCCGCAGTGATGATCAAGTAATGAAGGCGTACACCGCCCGCAAACAGGACGATCAAGGCCGTTGAGCCCATCAGCATGGTCGTTCCGAAATCGGGTTCACCAATCACAAGTCCGAGCAGCACCGCCAAGCCAATGCCAGGCAGCACAAGACCATCTTTGAACTTCGTGGCACGTCGACCGATATGGGCCAGCCAGGCAGACAGTGCGATCATTTCAACGATCTTCGCAATTTCCGAAGGCTGCAAGCGAACGGAACCCAGCAACTGCAACCATCGTCGGCTGCCCCCCACACGCACACCTATGCCAGGCAGAAAAACCATGGCCAGTAGGATCACCACGATAATCACAAGGACGGGCGCGAGACGCTGCCAGAGACGATAGTCAATGCGCGTCAGGACATAACCCAGTATCAGCGAGACGCCGACCCAGATCAACTGAAGCCTCACAAAATGATAAGGGTCATCAAATCGCGTCGCGGCGCGGACGCTGCTTGTCGTCGCCAGCGCAATAATTCCGAGAGAGACGAGGAGCAGGACAACAACAATAAGTGCGTTGACCGTATTCCTCACGGCTACTCGACTCTAGGGATACGCAAAACTTGACCAGGCGTGAGGTCGGTGCCCGACAATCCGTTGACGCGTTTGAGTTCGTCAATGCTCACATCCCAGATCAGGCTCACGGAATACAGGTCTTCGCCGTCCTTGACTTCATGCGTGTGTAGCGTCAATGGGATATCCGTGGTACCAGGCACATCCGGCGCGATGACAGGATCGGCCGTTTGAGGCTGTACGTCCCCGGTGACAGGCTTCGGCACATCCGGAACGACGGGCGTGGTTGATGTTGCTGTGGCGAGCGGTTTCACGGTTGGCTTCGGCGCTTTGGGAGTCACTTTCACGACTTCCGTCGACGCGGCCTTTGCCTTGCCGCCGGGCACAACAAGCGACTGTCCCACATAAATGACATCACCCGAGATTCCGTTGGCCGAACGTAGATCTGCTGTCTTGATGCCATGTGCGACAGCAATATGCGACAGCGTGTCGCCGGGCTTGACGACGTATTTCGGACCACTTGCCACGACCTTTGGCTTTAGCTTCACTGTTCGCTTCGGCGCCGGTGCCGATAGATCAACCTCGCCTGGCAAGGTCAACTTCTGACCGATGCGAATCTTGTTCGCCTCTTTGATCTGGTTCAGCGCCATAATCTCAGTCACAGACAGATTGAAACGACTGGCGATAACGGAAAGGCTGTCCCCTTTCTTCACGACGTATTCGGACGCCTGATTAGGCCTAACAACTGGTGGCGTATACTTGCGCATTGGAGGAATCGGCCTAACGACGGGCTTGGCAGACGCAACCCGCGGCGGCATTGGCCGATGTGCAGGCGCTGCAGACGGCAGAGACGTTGTGATTGCCGGTCCGCCGTCAGGCGAAATGGGCGTACCGCAGCCTTGAATTAACAGCACGAGACAGACAGCGAGTCCGTGTGCTGCAATCACCGAACACACCAGCCATGATGTAGAACGTTTCTTTGTTTTAATTGCCTCATTCATGAGTCTCTCATCCTTTTATTTCTTGTCATTAGACGTTATTCAATTATCCGAAAGTTGACCTACAACGCTCAACTTGCCAGCGCGACTTCTTCAAGTGCGGCGACAGCGTCACTGAAAGCCCGACCACGTTCTACATAACCAGAAAACTGGTCAAAGCTCGCACACCCTGGCGAAAAGAGCACTGTTTCGCCATCTTTGGCACGTAATGCCGCTCTTTGAACGGCCGTTTGGACATCCCCGCACTGCTCACAGTCGATGACGTCACGCCACGCGTTTTCCAAGTTTTCAGCAGCTTCACCGATAAGATAGGCAGCACAAACACGGTTGCCTAGCTTTTCTTTAATAAAGTCGAGATTGCCTTCTTTAAGACGACCGCCTGCCACTAAATGTACCGGCCCGCTGCAAATGTCCAAGGCGGCAGATAGCGCCGCCAGATTCGTCGCCTTTGAATCGTTGATAAACGATACTTGGCCCGTACTGGCGATGCGCTCCATGCGATGGGGCAATGCCGTGAAATTCTGAATGACCGTTCCGGAAACCTCAGGAGGCACGCCAATTAGCGTGGCGACACCGAAGGCGGCCGCTGCCGTCTGGCCGAGGATCGGGTTGTCAAAAGTACTGCCGGCGACATCCGCACTATGCCTGACCGCCCCGAAGGCACCTCGGACGCCTCCCTCGTGATAGTCGAAGTCCGCATCAACAGAGGCACCAAACGAATACCATTCGGCCTGATTTTGGCCGGCGGCGGAACCGTCACACTCTTGCAATAGCCCGCGCACTTCATCCTGCAAGGCCTCCTGAAGCAGAACAAGATCTCCTTCTCCCATACGTGCGAACATGGACGCCTTTAAACGTGCGTATTCATGCATGCAGCCATGACGGGTCAAGTGATCCGGCTGAATGTTGAGCAACACGCCCACGCGCGGTCGAAATGTCTTCACGCTTTCGAGTTGGAAAGAACTGACCTCGATCACGGCCCAGTCATGGTCGGCCTGCGCCATCACCAAACGGCAAAACGGCACACCATAGTTGCCACCGAGCATCGGCCGCATGCCATTGGCGGTCAGCATATCGGCGATCAGTTTGCAGCATGTGCTTTTTCCATTGGTACCCGTGACCGCGATCACCGGCACGTTGCAGCGTGAAAACGCTAGCTCCAATTCCGATATGGTCGCCTTGGCAAGGCGCTGTGATGCGATTCCCCACGGTGACATCCCGGCGATTCCGGGGCTGATGACACAGACGTCAAATTCACGATGCGGCAAGGTGTTCACGCCAAGCCGAACTTCGGCGCCCTTGGCCTGCAGCATGCGAGCAGGCTCCGCCAATGAAGGATCATTTGATGCATCGCAAATGCACACATGTGTGCCCTCCGACAGCAAAAGCTCTGACGCGGCACAACCACTCGCACCTAATCCCAGAATTAAGGCGTTTTCGTATGTCTTCATTGCACGACTCCCATTGTACCCCTTGTCGAGGAGGGAACTTAATCTTATATTCATAACACGCGAACCCACGAAACGACTACCGTATTTTAAGCGTTAACAACCCTAGCAAGGCAAAGATGATCGAGAGCACCCAGAAACGGATGGTGACTTGTGTTTCGCTCCAAGGATTTGCTTTCACCTCGAAATGGTGATGGATTGGAGCCATGGCAAAAATGCGCTTTCCTGTTAGTTTAAAGGATGCCACCTGCAGTATGACGCTGGTCGCCTCCATGACGAAGACCCCGCCGACAATGATGAGCGCCAACTCTTGCTTGATCAGAATGGCCACCATGGCGATCGCGCCCCCCAGCGCCAAACTGCCTGTATCCCCCATAAATACGGATGCGGGGTGACAATTGTGCCAGAGGAATCCAAAGGCAGCACCCGCCATGCAACCACAGAACACCGCAAGCTCACCGGCAGCGCGAATATGAGGAATATAGAGATAATCTGCGAATGCGGCATGACCCGCGGCATAGGCCATAACGAGATATGCCATCGCAACCGAACTGGTGCAACCAATGGCCAACCCGTCCAGTCCGTCCGTCAGGTTTACCGCGTTGCTTGAACCAACGACAATGAGGCTCACAAACAAAACGACCCAAACAGCGCCCATCTCGGCGACGACGGGTTCTTTGATAAACGGAACCATAAAGTGACGCGCGGTTTCCGACGTCTCGGGGTGCTTCAACATAACGACAGCGACGAACAGGGCCCAAGCCAATTGCAATAGCGCCTTGGCGCGTGCGCTCAGGCCTTTACTGTTGCCGCGGCGTACCTTTAGAAGATCGTCCGCAAACCCGACCGCGCCGAACGCCAACAACGTCCCAACCGTCAACCAAATGAGAATTGTATCAAGTCGGCTCCACAGCAGACTCGCGACAATGATTGCGAATATGATAAGGACACCACCCATGGTTGGCGTGCCCTCTTTTTTTCCGTGGAGTTCGTGTAAGCTAGGCGCCTCCGTGCTTCGTACGATCTGACCAAGCTTGAGCCGTCGAAGTTGTCGAATCGCGTATGGCCCCAAAAGCACACTGATCAGAAAGGCTGTACCGGCACCCGCCACGGCGCGCACCGTGATGTACTGAAACACCAGTAGGTCTGGTGCAAATTGATCTATCAGATAGTACAACATAAACTTCGGTCAGCTTGCCTCGCATCACAGCGTCGATTTTGTTCGCGTGATGTCGAAATCATTTAACGTTGCGGCCCCAGGACATCATCCTTGCTGGATTGCTATTCGGCATACTTCCATACGGACGACTCGTGAAGCGGCTCAGATTGAACGGTTTTACACAGATATCCTGTGCGGGAATCGCACTCGCGACCGCAGGCACAACGGCAGGCACGACCGGCTTTTCCGCCGGCGTCACTTCAGGTATGGCGATGAGCTGCTTAATCATGATGGCTACTCCTTATCCTTGATTAGTGCGTGAAGGCCTTTTGAATTTCTTCCAGCTTCAGACCACGCGAGCCCTTCACCAGAACCGAGTCTCCCACCTGAACATCATCCAAAAGAAGCTCTGAGGCTGAGCTATTATTTTGGCAACGACACAGACGCTCCTCGGGCAAACCTGCGTCCGCAGCACCTTCGGCGATGGTCCACCCCAGAGGGCCCACGACAACCACACGATGCCAGTCATGCACAGCCAACTGATGGCCTAGATCGAGATGCAGCGCGCGCTCGTGTTTACCCAATTCCAACATACCGCCCAACACGATCCACTTGCGGCCCGTACAATCCAGTTCGGCAAAAGCATCGATCGTGCTGCGCATGCTGACCGGATTTGCGTTGTAGGCATCATTCACGATGTTGACACCGCGGATGCGTGAAAACTCCCAACGCATCGGCTGAGGCTGATACGTCTTCAAGCCATCGCTGATGTCGACCCAGTTCATCCCCAGTCCGCGGGCTATTGCTATGGCAAACATGGCGTCCTTCACAACAAACAGTCCGGGCAGGCGGGACGTGAACTCAAAAACATCGTTTGTGGCAGTCTCGCGAATGCGTGCCACGCGGGATTCAACATTTCGCGCCTCGAGCACATAATCACCTTTGTGTTCGGAAATGGTGATCACCTTCGACGTACAACGTTCTCGCAAACGATTGTACATGCCATCATCACAATCCAGCACGGCCAAACCGCTGGCAGGCAACGCAGCAAGCAGGGCGCCTTTTTCGCTGGCAATCGCTTCCAGTGAGCCAAAATTTTCGATATGCGCAGCACCAATATTCGTAACCACACCCATCGTGGGCAGGGCAATCGTACACAAATCGGCAATTTCACCGGCATTATTGGTTCCCATTTCAATAACGGCGGTTTGTGTGTTTTCGGACAACGACAAGAGACTCAGAGGAAGCCCGATGTCGTTATTCCAGTTACCTAATGTCTGCGCCGTTCGAAAGCATTGGCTGACGACAGATGCGACCATTTCTTTGACCGTTGTCTTTCCAGCACTTCCGGTGATACCCACAACCGTTGCATCGATCTGTTTACGATATTCGCGGGCCGCTTCTCGCAATGCAAGGGAAGGCTCGGCGACGCGCAATATGCTGCCAGAAAGCCCAGCCGGTCGTGTATAGCCCGCACGCACGACCGCCGCAGATGCGCCCGCCTCGAACGCTTTTCCGACGAAATCATGACCATCAACGTTGACGCCTGGCAGTGCAAAAAAGAGTTCACCAGGCTTGAGCGTGCGCGAATCCATAGTGGCGCCGATGATCGACATTGGACGATCACCATCCCACTCGCCCGAACACCACTCGGCCAATTTTTCTGACAGCATCTTACCCATTCTTCAGGTCCTTCACTGGCGCGTTGCCGCGCCATGAATTCAATCCATCCCTAAAATCAATTTGACGACGCGTCGATCGTCAAAGGGAATGGTTTGTTTGCGCACTTCTTGAAACGTCTCGTGGCCTTTTCCGGCAATCAGAACGATGTCGCTGACATCCGCCATCTCCAACGCCGATGCAATTGCATCGCGCCGATCCAATACGATTTCGTAGTTTTCAGCGCCGTCGAATCCTTCGATAATGTCGTCAACAATCGCTGCCGGATCTTCGTCGCGCGGATTGTCCGATGTAACGAAAGCGAAATCGCTCAGTTCGGTAGCGACACGCCCCATCACCGCGCGCTTGGAACGATCCCGATTCCCACCACAGCCAAAAACGAGAATCAGACGACCACTGCAAATTTCGCGTAGCGCGGGCAACACGTTGGCTAGGGCATCGCTGGTGTGGGCGTAATCGACAAACACCTGATAGGGCTGCGACACGCGTACTTCTTCGAGCCGTCCAGGGACGCTCGCCAAGTTTCCCAAAGCCTCAACGGCGACGTCCAGAGATATGCCAAGGCGCCCACACGCGGCGATGGCGGCCAATGCGTTACTGACATTAAA
>JBLHHU010000024.1:0-22894 GCA_047615735.1 Kiritimatiellia bacterium
TTCTTCAGGGCCTGTGTTGAATGAATATGTACTTTCACAACGCGAAACGTGGGCGAAGATCCGGTCGCGCCTCTCGGGCTCTGCTAAAGCGGCGTCGCTGGTCTCGTTATCCTCACCCTCTGCCGCCGCACTCCAAATCAAGAGCCCGAAAAATGTAAGTTACAACGAGGGCGTTGCCTTGGGCTAGTATATGTAGGCCCTTCAGGCCATAGACACACGCGGCGATTCCTTAAGTTGATGCGAATGCGCTGCGCTGGCGGCAAATCCGCTCCTTCGCCTATGAAATGCTACTGAATTGCGCTTGATTTCGAAAACATCCCCTGCCAATGTCCCCGAGCACACCAAGGAAGGACTTTTACTGATGAATATAATTCGCGGACTCGTATTCTTTGTCGCCTTTTTGTTTCTAGTGACCATTATTGGCGGCTTCTTTATGCCGCGACATGCCCATGTCGAACGTAGCGTCGTGTCGACAGCGACACCCGAACAAGTCTTCCCCTACCTTGCAGACCTTACGAAATGGGCCACCTGGTCACCTTGGGCTATGGCGGACACGAATATGGTAACCACCTTCGAAGGTGAACCAGGCACGGTCGGCTCAAAAATGACGTGGACCAGCGAGGTCAAAGAAGTCGGTACAGGGTGGCAAACCGTAACCGCTGTTGAATCCAATCAATTGGTGCGTATCCATCTGGATTTCGGCAAACAAGGGGAAGCGGACGCCTATTTTGAGATTTCACCCACGGACAATGGCTGCCAGATTCTATGGGGATTCGATACGGATTTGGGGCTTAGCCCTTTCAGCCGTTACTTTGGACTCATGTTTGATCGCATGATCGGCCCCAGCTATGAGGCAGGCCTTGCCAAACTAAGAAGTGTCGTCGAAAAGAAATAAATCGTTCCTAGAACGATTCCGTCTTCTTGCGCGGGTTCCATCGGTAAAGACGCAAGAGCTCTGACACATCACGTATGGCCTGCGCATCCATACCAAGATGTTGTCCGGCAATCATAACAGACTGTTCCATCTTACGGCGGGACGCGATGTCTGCGGCCGCAAAGACCACGGGTCCGCTGATCGTTTTGACGGAAACATAGACGTCGTCAGCCTGAATAAAGCCTTGAACCGTTTTACCGTTCTTGAGCTTAAACTCATGGCACTCAAAACCGTGCGCAATATCCGCGTTCGGATCGAGGATGGACTTCACGATCATTTCGATCGGCTGCGCGGCGCCCCATGCGCTTAGATTCGGCCCAAAGTCATTCCCGTCCGCCCCCAACTGATGACACATATAACAGGCCGCCACTTTGGCCCTGCCCGCCACTTTGCTGGGCTTCAGTTTAACGATCTCATCGATCGACGGCATGGGTGACGCAGACGTGGGCATCTGAGGTACGAGGTAATCCTGGGTGATTTCCAAAGGTGCATTATGAAACGGCGCCCAGTCTGAATTCCCGCGTGCCCGCAGCCACCAGCTCGCTATCGAGACGTTAGCCGGCGAAACACCTGCATCGCGAATGGCTTCCATGCTCATCTTTGCATTATAAGACGTATTGAACGCGATGCCGTCCATCGCCCATTCGCGCTGTGCGTCGTCCGACGCTTTGTCGAGCGCTGCTTGTTTAAGCATTGGGATGGCGGCATCCGTGTGCAGACGCCACGCGACCGTCAACAGAAGTGCGTCATCATCCAGCTTTTCGCTGCAGTAGGCAAAAACATCGGCGGCTTTATTGTCGGCGGCTATCCCCCACGCCTCAAGGTAGCTGCGGTCCTTGCCATCATATCCTTTGATGAGATCGAGCAGGATGTCTTTGCAATCCGCGAAGGCAACATAGCGCAGGCACAGCGCGACTTCGCGTCGTACGGCAGCGCTTGAGTCAGTGGCGAGCTTAGCGGCATGCGTCAACGTATCCGATTCAACAAAACGCAGCGAACGAAAGGCGGTGACGCGCATCATCGCGTTGTCATCGCTCAAATATCCCGTAACGCGCTGTACGCCCTTTTCACCGAGCTGGGGCAGCAACCACAGAGCGCGTGCGCGTATGAATTCGTTTTCATGTTTCAAAAGGTTCGTCACTGCTGGAATGGCTTTCGCGCCCAATGCTTTCAATTCGATGAAGGCGTGTCCGCGCACATTGACCGCAGCACTCTGCAAGGCGGCGACAAGGCCCTCTAGCGAATCAAAATCCGCGGCTGGGGTCGCAGGGTTTTCACCTTTGCGCGTCATTCGATAAATATTGCCCGACGAATGCGGATCACGGGCACCGTGTCCGCCGACGCGCGCATCATACCAGTCTGCGACATAAATCGCCCCGTCCGGACCAATGGCAACATCTGATGGACGGAAAAGTTTGTGCCGCGATTTCTCATTGAATCCGCGGGCAAAATCAGCGCCTTCAAATTTCTTTTCTGGATTGCTCGAAAGTAGATCATTGTTGCTTAAGGCATAACCGGCCCCTTCCAGCATGGGTCGATACCAGAAGACCACATTCCGCGTTGGCTCGCAGCTCAGCAACATGCCTTTACAGAGCTCCTGCATGGACCCGTTCTCGTAGAACGCGATACCGGTCGGTGCGCCGCCCCCGTACACATCCCCTGCAGGAATATAGCCAGGGTAAGGCTGACGCCATTCGGCAACCGCCGTTGACATACCCGGTTTTTTAGTGACCCCCCATTGCGCCAAGCCGTTTCGACTGGCGTAGCCCAAGTTGCCGTACTCAATCAAAAAGGTCGTGCGCGACGCTGGCGGGTCATCATTGTCGTTCTGAAACACATCACCGAACGAGGTTACCGTCTGCTCATACGAATTTCGAAAATTGTGACCGATGGGACGAAGTCCGCTTCCATCCGGGTTGATACGCATCGCCATGCCGCCGACATAAACAAAGCCGTCATCACTCGCGCTACCTGCCCATTCCTTGCCACTATAAAAGGAACCCGTCGAGAGCGTGAACCCGTCTTTATCCGTTAACGCCTTGAAGGAACCGGCGTTGCCAACATTGAAATAGAACTGACCGTTTGGACCGACCGTTATCGAATGCAGACTGTGATCATGATTTTCGCCTCCAAAACCGCCCAAAAAGACCTCGCGTCGATCCACCTCGGGATTAAACACCAGATCATTGTCGACGTCGGTATAGACAATCATGCTCGGCGAACTTGCCACAAAAATGCGATTGCCGATCACGGCAATACCCAAGGGCGCACGCAAGGCCTTATCCTGCACGAAGACATGGCTGGTGTCGGCGCTGCCATCGCCGTTCGTGTCCTGAAGCACCACGACGCGATCACCCTTTTCGTCTTTCATGAGGCTGCGGTAGTTACGTGCTTCAGCGACCCAGACACGTCCCTCAGCGTCGATATCCATATTCGCAGGATTAAAGAGCATGGGCGATTTGGCCCACAATTTGATCTCGAGCCCTTCGGCCACCTCAAAAAGCGACGGATCAACGAACATCGAATCGTGCATGTCATTTGCGGATGAGACCTGTTGCCACAAGCCCAGCATCAGCACGACAGCTGAGAAAACCTTACGCATATCGACATCTCCTAGAAGAAATGAAAGATGAAAGACGAAAGCGAATCACAGTTAGAGGACCGCGACAACGAGAATGTTCAGAGCTTGCGCTCATTCCAGCAACGACTTAAACGTTTTGCTTGGCACCGAGCTCACGAAGGGCTTCTCAGAGTCGCAGCATCAACGTCCTGATCACGCGATTTAGCTCAGCGACCACCCTTTGCGGTAAGGGGTGTGAATGTGCTCATTGGCGGCGGCGTTGTTAAATTTGAGCTTCGACGAATCCCAAAGCAGCGTTTCATTGGGCACGCGCTGCGCGGCCACGCCCAGCAAAACCATCTCGGTGAGCTGCCCGCCGTAATCCGCAAAATTTGAACTCGCGGGACGACCGTCTTTGCAGGCTCGAACCCAGTCCTCTTCATGACGACCTTTCACACGTGGGATGGTTTCCTCTGGCCGTGTAAATTCCTGCATGCGCGTTTCGGGAATGATTCGCGCGCCGGAAGCACCGTGTGAGCTGTGCATGATCGTATCCTTTTCGCCATAGATCACAGCACCACTCACAGGCATTGTCCGGCCCTCTTCAAGCATGGGTGGGCGCGGCACTTTGTACGCGCCATCGTGCCAGACAAGCTTCATCGGGCACAGCTTACCGCGCTGTGGAAATTCATAGGTCACTTTGGCAGAAATGGGGAACGCCACACCGTCCAAATCGGGTGCGTGGTGCTGTACTTCAGCGGTCACGCTGGTTGGGTTTTTTAGATCCAAAGCCCAACAGGCCGGATCGAGAATGTGACAGCCCATGTCGCCGAGTGCGCCCGTACCGAAGTCCAGCCACGCGCGCCATTTAAAGGGATGATATTCAGGGCTGTAGGGTCGTTCCTTGGCAGGACCGAGCCAAAGGTCCCAATTCAGTGAGTCAGGTACCGCGGGAAAATCGCTTGGCAGCGCTCTGGCAGCAAAATTGGCCCACTGGGGTCCACCGGTTGGGCGATCCGTCCATGCATGCACTTCTTTGACATCACCAACCGACCCCGATTGAATCCATTCCCGGACCATCCGGATCGGCCCTGAGGAGTGCCCCTGATTGCCCATCTGTGTTTGCACTTTCGACTGACGTGCGGCGTCTGTAATCGTGCGCGCTTCGTACACCGTATGGGTCAACGGTTTCTGGCAGTAAATATGTTTGCCGGCTTGAAGGGCGGCCATGGTGATGACGGCATGCGTATGATCCGGCGTTGCAATAATGACAGCGTCGATATCCTTCTGCTTTTCAAGCATCACGCGATAGTCGACATAGCGTGCCGCATTGCTGAACTTATTAAACATACGCGACGCATACTTACTGTCCACATCACACAGCGCGACGATGTTCTCGTTTATACAGCCACGGATATTTCCTTGGCCCATGCCGCCAAAACCGATACCGGCGATATTCAACTTCTCGCTGGGCGGCGTCTGACCGTTGGCCCCAACAACGTAACCCGGCACAATTGAAAAGACGCTTGCCGCGCCCGTGCTGGTGGCGAGAAATTTACGGCGGGACATGCTGCCCGTTGTCGACTTGGGTTTATCTTTACGCTTTAAAGTCATGAAATACGTGCCCTTCTTTTATTGGCGAATTGTCAGACCTTCCGAAGCAAAGCTAACGGTTACGCTATAAAGCCTAAGGACCTCAGACACAAAAACGCGAACTATTTTTGATCAAAAGCCCAAAACATGATCATTCCACAAGGCCGCATGTAGGCCACTGAAGACGGGATTTACCACCCGCTACGCTCATACGCGTCAACTTAACGCATCGACTCGCCCGTAGTGCTGAAAGTGCGCTGTTCTGATGGGAAATTTGGAGTGCGGTGGCAGAGGGTGAGGAACGAACCCGGCGACACCGCTTTTCTGCAGGCGCAGTGGTGAACGAATCTGTGTTTTCTTAACGCGAAACGTGGCCGAAGATGCGGTCGTGACTCTCGGGCTCTGCAAAAGCGGTGTCGACGTCCTACGCTCGCAAGCTCGCTTCGGACTCTGCCACCGCACTCCAAACCAAGAGCTTGAAAGATGTGGGGTACAAGGAGGGCGCGAAGTTACCACGAATGTGCGTAGCGGGTGGTAATTTTTCGCTTTGGCCTATGGCTTGGCGGGAAGAAAACGTGGGGATCCTTTTTCAACCCAGCCCGCGGCGCGTTGTCCTTTTCCGGGACGGTCGACGTCACCGAGGTCGATACGTGCCTTCTCGGCGAGGGCTAGCAGCCGTTCCACAACCTCGGGTTCCTCTGCCGCCAGATTGTGGTCTTCATGAATGTCTGCGACCAAATCATACAGTGCCAACGGCTGAAGGCCTTCGTCTTTACCCCAGTTGCGTTTCTTCGCCTGGAGTGGAACGAACAATTTCCAGCGCCCAGATCGCACGGCTTGTAATTGGTCCATCTGATAATAGTAAAACGCTTCATGCGGGGACTCTGCGCCTGGCTGGCCAGATAAAATGGGCCAGATATCGTGACCATCAATCGTACGGTCAGGTGACGGCACGGCGCCGGCAAGTTTCGCAAAGGTGGGCAGTAAATCAATCGTCGATGTCACCGCCGCGCTGCTGCTACCAGCAGGAATGGATCCCGGCCATCGCACGACACATGGTACGCGCATACCACCTTCATCCGTGCGCCCCTTCTTTCCCTTAAGCGGCGCATTGCTTCCTTTGTGCCGCGATCCGTTGTCCGATGTGAAAAGAACCAAGGTTTGCTCATCAAGACCCTCTGCTTTGAGTGTTTTAAACAGTTCACCCATAGACCAATCCACTTCTTGAATCCAATCCCCGTACGCGCCATTGGCAGATGTCCCTTTGAAGGCATTGCCCGGAAACAGTGGCAGATGCACAGCGGTGTGCGGCAGGTATAAGAAGAACGGTTGGTCGTTATTGTTTCGGATAAAGCGAACGGCTTCCTCCGTATAGCGCGCGGTGATGGAGCCTTGTTCAACAGGTGCCTCGATCACCGTTTCGTCGCGCATCAGCGGAAGCGCCACATGGTCCCGATGCATGTCGTTGCTATAGGGAATACCAAAGTACATATCGAAGCCCTGACGCGTCGGCAAAAAGGAAGGATGATCACCGAGATGCCACTTGCCTATACACGCGGTCGCATAGCCCTGCCCTTTGAGCAATTCGGCAAGGGTCGTCTCCTCAGGATTCAAGCCCTTGCGTGCGCCAGGAAAAAGAACACAGAGATTTTTTTCATCCTGATGCATGTTCACACGGCGCGGATAACACCCGGTCAACAGACTGGCTCGGGATGGTGTACACACGGAGCAAGTCGAGTAGAAGTCCGTCAGCCGCATGCCCTCACGCGCCATCTGATCCAGAACGGGCGTGGCTTGCTTTGTTGCGCCAAAAGATCCGATATCGCCGTAACCGAGGTCATCCATGAAAACAATAATGACGTTTGGTTGGCGAACGGAAACTGGGCCGGCCGTTGCGCGCATCTGGTTTGAACCCAGAAAATGACAACCTCCACATGCAGTCAACAGGACACTCAAGGCTATTTTTGAAAGCAGCTTCATTTCAACGATTCCCTCTTAGGTATTCAAGGTTGCACTATACGCGGCCTTACCGGCGTCGCAATATCTGATACGAAAACCGCGCAAAACCGTCGCTATCGCCCGAATGTGTCGATCCGAAACGGCCTGCGGTAAAAACCTTCTGATTCGTATATTTTTATCGCCATACGCGTGTCGTCGACCATAATTCGCGTCTCGAATACATGAAAATCGACAGACGAGGATGTAACACCGAATGATGAGAAGCGTAGGATTTCTGCTTTGCCTGTCATGCCTGATGGCGGGTTGCGGTAAACAGCCTATCAATTCACCGTATTCTGACACGGATGGCACGGCGAACACACTCTACCGCAGCATGGCAGCAGAGACGGGGCACATGGATCCTGCCTCGACGTACTCTGGAACGTTCATTTTTGAAGTTCTGGAGCCGCCATTCGAATATCACCCGCTCAAACGACCACATCAACTCGTTCCCCTGACCGCAACGTCTGTCCCCGAAGCACAGGAACGGCTCACAACGGTAGCCGGCCTCGAAACGAATGCGATCATCTACCGAATTGATATCCAGCCAGGCATTCGCTTTCAGGATCATCCCTGTTTCGTCCCGGCCAACCACACACTCACCCACAAAGAGACCAAAAAACTCGGCTCGGTGCGCGACCTGCCTGATCAATCGACGCGGGAAATGAATGCCGAAGATTACGTTTTGGGCATCTGTCGTTTGGCCGACCCCCGTTTGAGCTGCCCCATCTATGACATCCTGGAGAAAAACATGCTGGGACTCGACGTGTATCGCCAGCGCGTCGAATCAGAACTGGAACGACAGCGCGACCAACGCAAGGCGATCGCGGGCATCGCCTACAACCGTGAGGCCGATGAACGCTATGATCCCATCCCCATCGATTACCTCACCCTTGCGGCGGGTCTTCCCTTTGCGCAGACGCTGGAAAAGCACAGCTTCGAAGTCGCCCTGAAACACCCCTACCCGCAAATACTCGCGTGGATGTCGTTTTCCTTTTTTGCACCCGTCCCGCAGGAGGCTCTCGACTTCTATGCTCAACCCGCACTCATCGCTCGCAAGTTCGACTTAAACAGCGACATGGTGGGCACCGGCCCCTACGTCCTGCAAGTCAGCGACCCCATTCACCAGATTGTTTTGCTGCGCAACAAGAACTATCGCGACGAACGCTACCCAACGCTTACTAAACCTGATCCGGACGACGCAGATGCGCTCTCGAATTATACATACATGGAGTCATTGGGTATGCTGAACGACAGCGGCAAGCGCCTCCCCTTCATCGAGAAAGTCGTTTACCACATGGAGAAAGAATCGATCCCACGCTGGAACAAGTTCATGCAGGGCTATTACGACGAATCGAATGTGACGCCCGAATTGTTCGACGAAACCATTCAACTGAGTTCAAAGAGCGATTCTGTCCTCACGCCTGCGCTGGAAGCGCTAAACATTCGCATGGTTGAGGCCATGCCTGCCTTGGTCCGTTGGCTCGAGTTCAACATGGGTGACGACATTGTCGGTGGATACGACGAAAAGGCATGTAAGCTTCGTCAGGCGCTCAGTATCGCCTACGACAGTGCGGAGGCCATCGACCTACTGCGAAACGGCGTCGGCATGGTCGCCCAGAGCCCCATTCCGCCAGGCATCTTTGGCCAGACCCGCGACCGGGCAGGCATGAACCCCTACGTGTTCGACTGGGATGAGCAGGCCGGCAAACCGGTGCGCAAACCCATCGAAACCGCAAAAAAGCTTCTTGCCGAAGCTGGCTACCCAGACGGGGTCAGCGCCGAGGGGAAGCAACTCACAATCAGTTACATGCTCAGCAGCATGGGCCCGCAGACACAACCGCAGATCACGTTTATGCGCCGCCAATTCGACAAAATAAACGTGCTACTTGATATCAAGCTTGTCGATGGCAACCGTTTCCAACGCAGCCGAGAATCCGGTACGTTCCAGATGTGCGGCGGTGGATGGCTGGCCGATTATCCAGACCCAGAGAATTTTCTATTCCTCTGCAATGCGCCGCCCCCTGGCGAATATCAAAACGAAAGCGGCTACCGTTACCACCGCCCTGACTACAACGCCTTGTACCTCGAGATGCAGCGCCTACCGGACACCCCTGAGCGACTGGCCGTGATTCGGAAAATGCTGGCCATACTAAACCACGACGCACCATCAATCTTTACGGAACACCCCATTAGCTATTCCCTGTACCACGACTGGCTCTACAACGCGCTGCCGGACTTTCGAACCGGCAGAATCAAATATCTGCGCTTGGATCCGGCCAAACGCAAAGCCTACCGCGACGCGCAGAACCAACCGCAGTGGGGCAAAGTCATGATCTTCTTCATCATCGCGCTCGCCTTTTCCGTTCCGGCCTTTCGGGCTGGCCTCAAACAGTTCAGGGGGGTCTGAGCGATGGCAACCTACCTCCTACGGCGCATCCTTTATATGATCCCGATTGTGTTCGGCGTCGTCGCCATCACCTTTGCCCTCTTTTTCATCGTCAACACACCGCAAGACATGGCGCGGGTGGCACTGGGCCAAAAAGCGACACCCGAAAACATCGAACGTTGGGTCGCCGATCACGACTACAACAAGCCCACTTGGTTCAACGCAGGCGAAAACGGCGTCGCCAAAATCACAGACACCCTCCTGTGGAGCAAGTGCGCGCGCCTGCTAATATTCGACCTGGGTCGCTCCGACGAAACCGGGCGCGAAATTTCTACAGAAATTCGCAAGCGCGCGAAACCAAGTATCGCCATCGCCGTACCTAGCTTCATTCTCGGAATGACAATCAACATTTCATTCGCGCTCATTCTCGCCTTTTGTCGAGGCACCTATTTCGACCGCCTTGGATCCATCACGTGCATCGTCATGATGTCCATCTCCGGCTTATTCTACATCATCGTCGGTCAGTTTTTCTTCGCGGGTTGGTTAAAGCTTTTCCCCATCTCCGGTTTCGAATGGGGTCCGGACATGTTTAAGTTTCTCTTCATGCCCGTCGTCATTGGTGTCATCAGTGGCATCGGCGGCGGCGTGCGCTACAACCGCACGCTCATGCTTGAGGAAATCAATCGCGATTATGTTCGAACCGCACGTGCAAAAGGGCTCGGCGAAGGCCGCGTGCTCTTTCTGCACGTCCTCAAGAACGCCATGATCCCAATTCTTACCGGTGCAGTCATGGCCATCCCCATGTTGTTCATGGGTTCCTTAATCACCGAATCGTTCTTTTCGATTCCGGGCATGGGCAGCATGACCATGAACGCCATCATCGCGCAGGACTTCGCCGTCATTCGTTCAATGACCTACATCGGCGCCATTCTCTTCATGGTGGGTCTACTCCTGACCGACATCAGCTATACCCTTGTCGATCCCCGCATCACACTCGGCAGCGGCGAGAACCATGCATCCTTTATTCAACCCGGCGTACGTGATGCGCTCAAATTCCTGTGGCTAACCACCCTCTTCTTTGCCGTTGCAGCCGCCATCTACTTCGCGACAAAGGCCCTCGGAACGCTGAATACGCGTGTCCCGATTGTCGAGAACACGGTCCTGCTCCTTATCCTGATTGGCGCTGCAGTATTTTTCCGCAGGGCACGCAAGAACGCCTTATGGATCAACGCATGGCGCCAGATCCGCAAAAACCGCGGCGCCCTTGTGGCTCTATGGGTTTTGGGCATATACGCCAGCATCGGCATTATCGACAGCATGGTCTGGAGCGACGTGCGCAAAGTCTCGATCACACACGCGGACGGCAGCACCGACACAAACACCGTGTTATCAAAGCCACGCTCTGCGCTGGACCGCGCCCTCTTTTTCATGTCCGACAGAACGGAACGCACCTATTCCGCCCCCATGTCGGACAAGCTTTACATCAAAGTTAACGTCAAACGTGAAATCGATGGGCAAAACGTCACCGTACGCGAATATGAACCCCTTAAACACCCGGGGAAACATGTCTTCGGCACTGACAAGATGGGCCGTGACGTACTCTACGTGACGCTCAAATCCATACGCTCTGCACTCATCGTTGGCGGACTCACGACGCTGATCGTCATTCCCTTCGCCATTCTCTTTGGGTCACTGGCCGGATTCTTTGGGGGTTGGATTGACGACACAATTCAATACATCTACTCCACCCTCTCCTCCATACCATGGATCCTACTTGTGGCCTGCCTCATGATGATCTTCGGACGCGGACTACCCCAGGTCTGTATTGCAATGGGTATCACGGGCTGGGTCGGGCTGTGCCGTGTTCTGCGTGCGGAAACCCTCAAGATCCGTGAACGTGAATACGTGCAAGCCTCCCTCTCCCTCGGTACGCCCAAGTTTGAGGTCATCCGCAAACACATTGTGCCCAATCTTATGTATTTGGTCCTAATCAGCGCCGTGCTGCGTTTCAGTGGCCTCGTTCTAGCCGAGGCCGTGCTGAGTTACATCGGCGTCGGCGTCGGCGCCGAAACCTATAGCTGGGGCACCATGATCAACATGGCGCGCAGCGAACTGGGCAAGGACCCCAAAGTCTGGTGGAACCTGGCCGCCTCGTTCAGTGCCATGCTTGCGTTGGTGCTCTCCGCTAACGTCTTCGGCGACGCCCTGCGCGACGCGCTTGACCCACAATTACGCATCCGTGGAGAAAGCGAATAATGGCACTGCTCGACGTTGAAAACCTGAAGATGTATTTCGACACCGGTGACGCGCCGAGTAAGGTCGTCGACGGCGTCAGCCTGTCGCTCAACCCCGGCGAAACGCTTGGTCTTGTCGGCGAATCCGGCAGCGGAAAATCCCTGACGGCGCTTTCGCTCATGCAACTCCTTCCAAAACCGGGCTACGTTGCCGGCGGCTCAATCACCTTTGACGGAAACGACGTCCTCGCCCTGGCTCCGGAACAACGGCGAGCGATGCGTGGTCGCAACATGTCCATGATTTTCCAGGAACCCATGACCAGCCTCAATCCGGTCCTGAGTGTACGCACGCAACTCATTGAAGCCATTCGCCACGCCGGCGATCCACATCGCTCCAACAACGACTTACTCGCACACGCCATCGACGCCTTACGCATGGTGGAAATACCCGATCCGGAACGCCGCGTGCACGAATACCCGCATCAGCTTTCAGGCGGAATGCGGCAGCGCGTTATGATTGCGATGGCGCTAGCCTGCCGCCCCAAACTCTTGATCGCAGATGAACCCACCACGGCGCTCGACGTCACCGTCCAGGCCCGCATTCTCGACCTGTTAACGGATCTTCAATCGAAGCTGAACACGGCCATCCTGTTTATTACGCACGATCTGGCTGTCATTTCCAAAGTCGCCGACCGCGTCGCGGTCATGTATGCCGGCAAAATCGTCGAAACCGGACCGGTCGATGAAATTTTCAATAATCCGTCGCACCCTTATACCGAACGCTTGCTTAACTGCCGCCCGCGACGTGACCTGCGCGGACAGACGCTCGAGACCATCAAAGGCATCGTTCCCGCGCCACGCGACTACGCCGCCGGATGCCGTTTTTCCGATCGCTGTCCGCATGCATTCGAACCGTGCAAGGACACCCTGCCTGAGATCACGGACATTGCGCCCGGCCATCGCGTTGCGTGTCATCTGCACGCCAATGGGAAAGCAGCACTCGCGAAAATCAAGACAAACTCGAGCGCGGACGCACCAGCATCCACAGCACACGACGACATCATTCTGGACGCACGCGGGGTTCGAAAACATTTCCCGGTTCGAAAGGGCCTCTTCAAACGCGTCGTCGGGCAAGTCAAGGCCGTCGACGATGTCGACCTCACCATTCGAAGAGGCACCACGCTGGCGCTGGTCGGCGAATCCGGCTGCGGCAAAACCACACTTGGCAAAACCCTGACGCGGCTCTACCCGCCCACCGGAGGCAGAATATGTTTCATGGGTAATGACATCATGGAATACAGTGAGAGCGAATTGCAGACCGCCCGCCGTGGCATGCAGATCATCTTTCAAGACCCCTACTCATCTCTCAATCCACGATTGACCGTGCGTGAAATTGTCGAAGAAGGAATGCTGGTTCACGGCATTGGCGCTGACGAGAATGACCGCACGCAGCGCGTCCGCCAGATCCTTGACCAGGTTGGATTAGGCCAAGATGCTCTGGGTGCCTATCCCCACGAATTCTCAGGGGGCCAACGCCAGCGCATCGGCATTGCGCGCGCGCTAGCGGTCGAACCCGAGTTTCTTATTTTGGACGAACCCACAAGCGCGCTCGATATGTCCATTCAAGCGCAGATCCTCAATCTGCTGCGCCGCATTCAGAACGAGGGTGAAAAACGTCTCACCTATCTCTTTATCACGCATGACCTCGGCGTCGTCGAATACATGGCCGACGAAGTGGCCGTGATGTATCTCGGTCGTATCGTCGAACGCAACCGCACGGCCGACCTTTTTGACAACCCGCGCCACCCGTACACCAAAGCGCTGCTGGCCTCCATTCCCAAGGCCGATTCACGCGCGAAATCGGTCATCCTGCCCGGCGATGTGCCCTCCCCGATCGATCCCCCAAGCGGCTGTCATTTCCATCCACGCTGCCCCATCGCGACGGAACGTTGCAAATCATCCTACCCAGACGAGACGGCCTTGACGGAATCCGGCATGGTGCGCTGCCATCATCACGACACACACGAGCCACCGCAGAATTGAACCGAAAGATCCGGCGGAGCCCGCCGGGCTCCAAAGCGGAAAAGTTTAAGTCAGTTTCCTATAAAAAGTCCGATGTGAAAGATTCCCAATGGAGCCCGGCGGGCTCCGCCGGTTTTCTCCTCGTGCACCACGGCGCTGTCGTCAAGAATACGGTGTGTCCACCTAAACAGGGCAGGCTCTTACTGGGCAGAGCTCATCTCAGTGATGACGTTGCAGAGCTTTGCGAACAGAAACCAGCAGGAGGCGGCGCTTACGACAGATCGCCGAGATTTTCGAAGGGTGTGGCCAGGCCGGGTTTGCTGGATTTCGAATCCGACTCAGCAAAGCGACGATGCTTCGCGTTGATCAACTTTTCGTGTTCATGGTCATGGCAGTAAATGCAGAGCATCTCCCAGTTACTGCCGTCGGGTGGATTATTGTTGTGATCATGATCACGATGATGAACCGTGAGTTCTTTGAGACGTTTACCCTCAAACTCACGCGCACACGATCCGCACACATGCGGAAACATCTTCAGGGCCTTTGCTCGATAGCCCGCGTTGCGCTTCGCAACATCGCGATGAAGCGCTGCGCGCACGGTCTCTCGCTCAGCAGCGCTTAACGATTTAGGTCTCTGTGTCATGGCTATTCTCCGTTCAGCGACAAGGATAAACACAAGCAGTGGGTGCAATCCACCATAAGTTGTGCTAGAACCTTGCACGTGCGGGAACGGATTCTGCCGTTTCGCACCCCAACACTCAGGAGGATGGCACCTATGGCAAAAAACGCGAATACGTTTGAAAAACGGCGCAAAGAGATGGAAAAAAAGCGCAAGGCCGACGAAAAGCGTGCCCGAAAACGCGCCAAGAAGAGCGGCATTCCCTACGTAGATCCAGACGCCCCACCCTCTTCTGTCCAGAGCGCAACGGCACCAGTACAAGACGCCAGCGTCTCATCTGATCCTGACGCACCGGCAACAGAACCGGAACAAGAGGCTCCAGCCTAGGACGCCATCGTGAGCACGACGACTCGCGCAACAATACTCAAACGCCTCGGCCTAAGCCTGCTTTCACTCATTCTGTGTCTCGTCCTGACAGAATGGGTTATGGCACGCTGGCTACCCGCACCGGCCTTTCTGAGGCTCGACATCAGCAGCTACGGTGCCGAATACCTACTATCGCCGAATCGCGATCTCATTTATACACCCAAGCCCAATTCCGGCGACTACAACGCACAGGGCCATCGCGGTGCAACGTTCAGCATCGCTCGAAACGAAAAACCACGCCTGCTCTTCATCGGCGACTCCGTCGTCGAAGGCTTTGGTGAATCTGAAAAAGATCGCTTCACGTCCCTGCTGGCGCAGTCCGTCCCTGAAGTAGAAATAATCAATTTCAGCGTGCGCGGATACAACCTGCGCCAGACAGTTGCCTACTTCAAAACCTTCGGACGGCAGTTTGCGCCGGATCATGTTTACATCGGCATTACCTATAACGACCTGATGCTGCATTCCGGAGAGATCTACAATATCGACCAGATGATGCAATCCAATGAACGCAGTAGTTTTTACAAGCGTTACTACAATGCCAAGACAGAATTTGATCACACGCTTTTGAAACTGAACATCTACCGGCACTTGGCCTATTCATTTGCCTCAACCGACGATGATAGCTTTGACGAAGCGGTCTCGTACCTCATCGACGCGGCAGGCGCCAGTGCGCTATTGAGTGAACTGAAAGCCATGGCCACAGAAGATCAGTTCGGGCTCACGTTTCTGTTCCTGCCCTTCAACACCAACTACAAGGCCGAGGACGTGGCCATGCTGAAACAGTTGTGCGAGGACAAGACGATCAGCTTTTTAGATCTAAACGCAGAGGCCAACGAGCAATTAACCGGCAAAGAAAAACGCGATCTGTTCTTACCGAAGGACCCCTGCCATTTCAATCGCCGCGGACATCTGCGAATTGCATCACGACTGAGAGACAACGTGGCGACCGTGTCCGCGACGCAAAACTAGGTTGCGCAACGCTGGCTTTATTCGTCGACGACGACCAGGCGGTCGTCTTTCTCTACCAGCTTTAAGAGTTGGGCCCGTTCAAGCTGACCGCCATTCGGTTGATGGAGTGCCAATAGCAACTGCCCTTCGAAGTCGCGAAAGATCATGCCGTGCCCACCATCTTTACCGTACAACACATCGTCCTGATGTACCCATGGCCCCTTGATGGTGCCACTTTTGGATTCGGCCACCCCCACGGCATAGTCGCCACCCTTTCGAAAGCTCGACCAGATCATCAATAATTTCTTACCCTTTGTGCGGTACAAAAAAGGACCATCCGTCACAAACATATTCCGACCGGGTTGATAGGCGCGAACCCATGGCGCTTGCGAGGCCTTGAAAAGCAGCATGGAGTCACCTTGACGACGTGTCCAATCGTCGCTCATCAACACGGCGCGAATCGTGCCATCGCCAATCGAAGACCACTCATGACAGTAAACCATCCACTGCGAACCATCCGCATCAACCCAAGGCGTGCCGTCCAGAGACTGTTGATCGGGCGGGGTGTTGGCGTGCTCGCCCGCAATCGCATAAGGGCCTTCTGGTTTCGTGGCACTGAGAATCTGGGTACCACGACCGTTCTGGCGTCCGGGAAAGGTCACAAACATGTAGTAGCGCTGACCCAGTTTGTGAACTTCTGGCGCCCAGATGTGAACGCCACCCCAGAACCCGGAAAGCGGCCGTTCAAATGCCAGCGTCGGTTTGCTCCAATGCGCCAGATCCTTGCTCTGATACACTTCAACACCCAGCCCCAGCGCATCATTCTTTTGGCGGTTCCCGCATTGCGCATAGAGGAAATAGGTTTTCGACTGCGGATCCGCGAGAATAAACGGATCCCGCACACGGATATCCGACAGCGGCAATGGGTACAGGTTTTCGGCCGCCGCAGAAGCAGCACAGCAGAAAGCGAACAACAAAAACCATTTATTCATATCAACCTATTTAGCTAAAAGACGCTTAAAGATGAAGTCATCTCGACTTGAATAATCTTTGGTTTCATCCGTTCCTTTGATGGAGAGGTGAACCTGCTTATGCCCGACCGACTCAGCCTTCTCCTTCAGCTTCACCCCGAACATGCCGTGATGGATGCCATGCCCAAAACTTTTTGACGGAAGCGACATGTTCGCGTTGTAGCCAAGATAAAGAGGAGGGTCATCTGAGCTGATATGATAATAGCTCGAAAACTGCTTATAGAGCTTTTCGTGCTTCTCATAATTTTTTATGGCGGCCTCACTACTGTCCTCACCGACCGCCATATAAATCATGGCGTGCAACACATTGGGACCAATCCAGGGCTCGATCAGCTTAGGATCGATTGCCGTTTGCGCTCCTGCAACGGCAGCGCCTTGCACGCGTGTCGATTCACGCGCCACGGGATCCTCTGAATCAGAATCAGCCATGTCATCCAAACAGGCAAGTAACAGGGAGGTGCAGCCCCCGGCGCTGCCGCCACTCACGACAAATTTCGATGGATCGATATTCCAGTCTTTGGCTTTATGGCGCAGAAACTGTACCGCACGTGCCGCATCATGGACGGGAACGGGAAGCGGGTCTGTTCCGGACAACCGATAATTAATAGCGGCCACAGAAATCCCTTTCTTCAAATAGGTCTCGGGCGCTTTGCAGGAATTTTTGTCCCCCTGTATCCATCCCCCGCCATGAATAAAGACGTGTAAGGGGCGCGGACCGGTTCCTTCGGCCTGCCAAAAATCCAACACGGTTCGTTCATGCACGTCGTACGCGACATCAGCAAAAGTCGGCGCTAAACGTTCTGCCTTTTTCCTTTTGGGTTTTTGAGCTGCCTGTGATTTTGCCGCCTGCACTTTCTTCACGGGTTCGCTAGACACCGCGCTGCCCGCGATCGATGCTGCTGCTTTTCCCTCGCCGTTTGCCGGAACCTCTGCCGCCACCCCGTTCAACACCATTCCAGCCGTTACCAGAATAAATGATCCTTTAAAACGTCTCTTTAGCATACGCATCGTTGTTATTCCTTTGGTTGAGACATCAAGCATCACACTAGTATCCTGTCGGCGAAAGACAAAATTTACCACCCGCGTCCTACTTCGCCCTCGCTCCGCTCGTGGCTACGAAGGACAAGACACTTGAGACACAGATGCTCAGGTGCAGGGCGCCGGCGTCTGGACAGTGTTTTGCTCGGCAGATTGACAGATACACGTGAAATCTTTAATATTCCAAACATGAGCACGATTCAAGAAGTCCGCAGCAAAGTCATGGCCTTGTCTGCAAGCGAGCGCGCCAGCCTTGCTCATGACCTTATCCTCAGTCTCGACGATCCTGCCGACTACGAACTGGGGCCCGCACAGGAGACCGAGATCCAGCGCCGTCTCACGATGGTACGAGAAGGCACTGCGCTCGGTCGCCCGGCGTCCGAGGTATTCGCTGATATCAAAGCTAAATACTCATGACCGAAGTCACCATCCTGCACGAAGCAGAGGTGGAACTTTGGGAGGCCATTGCGTATTACGAGGAGAAGGCCGAAGGGCTCGGTCTTGATTTCGAAGCAGAACTTGAGCGCTCGATCCAGACCGTGTGCGAATCCCCCGAGCGTTGGCCGCTTCGTCAAGATGGCACGCGAAGGTATCTTACGCATCGATTTCCCTTCCTCGTCGTCTACACGTATCAGAACGACCACACTTGGATCATGCCTTCGCACACTGCAAACGACGACCTGGCTACTGGACGGACCGCGTATAGGACGCTTCGGCAGAGGCGGCGAAGCGGTCTGTTTCGTACAAGGTTGCCGTTCAGCATCGCGATATCCCGGGAACGCCCACGCTCAGCCATGCCCGAACTGAAATGCTCAGCGCTGAACAGCTTGCTGCCGGGAGGACACCTCAACCCCGCCGAAAGGAAGCACGGTCTTCTCCACATTAAGCAAAGGTCCTAGTTCGAAAATGTTTTTGTAACCATAGGTCACAAGCGCAACCTGCGTTGACAAATTCAGGGATGCCGCAGGCGACTTGGATTCAAAGGAAACCGGACTTCCCTGGAAGTTGTTGTTGCAGTAGATAAGAATATTCGAGGACGGTTTAGGAATCACACGCGCCAGCGATTCCGCAGTGAACTCCGTGAACGGCAGGTTCACGGCCCCTTCGATATGGCGCAACGCATAGTTCGCGGCACTGCGCGCATCCAGGAGAACATACTCCCCCGAGCGCATCGCCTTGAGGAAATCGGCTTCACTGAGTCGATTCTTTTGCCGCGGCGATTGCGACTCTTTGACAATCCGCACGAACGCCTGGGCGTCAATGAGCGGATTCGGAATACGTTCTGCCGCCAGGCATACGGATGAACTGATCAGGGCGAATACGGCCGTGTTGTGTATTAGTGTTTTCATACACAGACTCTGCCACGCCGCTCATCGCAAAGTGTCAACAGGATGTAAAAAGGGTGTTCGAATGATGTAAACGCTCTCCGCAGTCAGATTTGGTGCAGCAGACGTGTTGTCTGTGGGTGCTGATTTTCAGGGTTTAGGAACGCAATGCCTTATCAGCTCGTGACTTGCCTCTCGGTTCACGCGCGAAATTGGGTGCGCCGGCAGAAATCTGGCTGGAATTTAAGGGTGATTTGTGGCACGATCCGGCTTGAGTGCGAAGGAATTCCAAAAACCCACCCGAAACGTGAGAGTTCATAATGACAATAAAACGTGCCTTACAGAGTTGGTTGACGATCGCCCTACTGATCACAATCGGCGCCAGCGATGCCTTCGCCATTTCCGCATCCCCAAAGCCATTCGCTGTGGAACAGCCTGACGGAGAAGAGATTACGCTGCAGATGCGTGGCGACGAATATTTTCATTGGCTGGAGGATGTCGATGGTTTTACGGTCATTCGTCACGACGGGTGGTTCGTTTATGGCCTGCGCGGTGCCAACGGAGAAATGGAGCCGACGGACCTGAAACCCGGACGGGACAACCCGCAGGCCTTTGCGCTGACTCGCGGTGAGCGCCCCTCGGCCGCGGTACAGAACCGCACACGGGCCCTCATGGCCGATGGGCAGGGAGGCGGCACAAGTGCACCTGCCGCGACAACCACCTCGGGCCAACTCAAGAATCTGGTCGTCTTGATGCGCTTCTCGAATCACGCTACGCGGGTGCTGCCCAGCGTGAGTAATTTCGATGTGCTCATGAATGCCGTGGGCGGGGACCCTGTATTGGCCCCCACCGGCAGTGTGCGCGACTACTATCAGGAAACATCTTACGGCATCCTTACCCTGGACTCCACCGTCGTGGCTTGGATCGATTTGCCCAACACCGAAGCCTATTATGCGAATGGCGACAGCGGCCTCACCACGAAAACCCATGAAGCGCTGAAGTATGCCCTCGACGTGTTAGACAACGACCCGACGTTCTCGTTTCTTGATTTCGACCAGGACGGTGACAACCTGATCGATGCGATCACATTCCTGCATTCGGGCTACGGCGCCGAATGGGGTGGCACATCGGCAGACGGCGCGAATTACCTGAATCGCATCTGGTCGCACAAGTGGGCCATTTCCCCCTACCCGGGCTGGACCGGCTCAGAAGGCGTGCGCGTTTATGAGTATCACATTAGCCCAGGCATCTGGGGCACGAGCGGAAGTGCGATCGGTCGCATCGGCGTGATCTGCCACGAGACAGGCCATTTCCTCGGTCTACCGGATCTCTACGACACAGACAGCGCGGGCAGCGGCATTGGCTCCTATGGCCTGATGGCCAACTCCTGGGGATTCGACAGCTCGCAGAAATATCCCCCCCTCATGTGCGCCTGGAGCAAAATCACGCTGGGATGGTTGACCCCCACACTCATCACAGGCGCCGGCTCGTTTACGTTGAACCAGAGCCAGGCGACCGCGGAAGCCTATCGCATCAATCTTGGCTACCCCTCGAATGAATACCTGTTGATCGAAAACCGTCAACCGGTGGGATTTGAAGCGGTTATGCCGCAGGGTGGCCTGGCCATCTTCCACATTGACGATCAGGCTGGCTTCAACACGGAAGGTTACCCGGGACAAGCCGGATGGCCCGGAAACGGTAATCACTACCGCGTTGCCCTCCTGCAAGCAGACGGAAACTACAACCTGGAGCGCGGCAACAATCGCGGCGACAGCGGCGATGTGTACCACGCAGCGGGCGTTTCCGAACTGGGACCCAATACGACACCAAATACGGACGCCTACCAGAGCGGCAACATCATCGTGACCGACAACCGCGTCTACAATATCAGCGCAGCGGGATCCAGCATGACCTTCGACTTTGAAGTGATTTCGGCCCTGACGCCTCCGGCGGCTCCCAATGGTCTGGTGGCTACCGCAGACTCGTTCGAACGCATTGACCTCGCGTGGAACGATCAATCCAACAACGAAACAACCTTCAAAATAGAGCGCTCTCTGGATGGTTCCACCTGGGCTCAAATCGACACGACGGGAGCCGATGTGACGGGCTACGCCGATCTGCAGGTAGAGGCCGAAACCACATACCATTATCGCGTCCGCGCAGCCAATGCTGCCGGTGACTCGGCTTATTCAAATGTATCGCAAGACACCACAGACCCCCAACCTGATCAGATCTTCACGTATGCGGATCAGGACCAGGCCGTGGCTGGAAACGTAAGCGGCACCTATGCAAACACGTTGGCCGATGATGGTGTCGTGCAAACCATCACGGAACGTCAATCCGGCGGAAAACCGTCCAACCGTTACAGTTATCTTGATCATCGCTGGCGCTTCCAGAACGTGAATGCGGGTGTGGCGGTCACGCTGTTTGTGCAGGGATGGGCCGAGGCCAACTCGGAGAATGACGACTTTGTGATTCAGTACTCCACTGACGGTGGCAGCACCTGGCAGTATGCCGGCCTCATCCTACAGGGCACGCCAGCGAACAACGTCATGACCGCCGAACTGCCCCCCGAGACCAGCGGGATCGTCTGGCTGCGCGTCACCGATACCGATGCCACGTCCGGCAACAGAACGCTCGACAGCGTTTCCATTGACGAGCTCGTCATCGTCAGCGAGCTCGACCCCAACGACATTCCGCCTGTCCCGCCTACAAACCTGACAGCCGTCGCACTCAGCGCCTCGCAGGTCCACCTGGGCTGGACCGACGCGTCGGACAATGAGCGCGGGTTTGATGTCTACCGCTCTACGAACGCTGGGGCGACGTTTAGTCTCGTCGGGTCTACACCGACAGATGCCACCTCGTATCTGGACGGGACGGTCTCGCCCGGCATCACGTACACGTACCAAGTGGGTGCCTTCTCGCTGAGCTGGGAAAGCCTGTCCGAAACCGTAGATGTCGCAACGCCGGACGGCATTGCACTCTCAGCCAACGGCAGAAAGCGACGGGGTAAGGTTGAAGTGGACCTGACCTGGAGCACGGGACCCACCATCTCGTCCGTGACTGTGATGCGCTCATATAACGGCGCACCCTTTGAGGAACTGGTTGCCGATCTCGCCAACAACGGCAATGGAAGCTACACCGATCGAACCGAATACAAAAACGGTTCCTTCCGCTACTTCCTGACCGGCCCGGGCGGCACGCCGCAGTCCAATGAAGTTGAAGTGAACTATTAAGAGCGGCTCTGGGGCATGCCTCAATAAGGGCTACGACAAAACGGGCTGACGATTCTGAGTCGCGCGGGATCGCCTCGCTCGTCGTAGCGTAGCGAAGATGGAGCCCCTTGCCCCGTCAGGTTCAGAAGCACTATTTGACACCCTCGCCGTCACACCTCGACCCTCTCGGAAACGACACCGGGCTCATGCCCCATGATCAGGCGCAGCTCGCCGCCGTTTGTGATTTCCTCGTAGCTCAGCTCGAAGCGATCGAGCGGCTGATCGTTGAGCGTGGCCGACTGGATGTAGATGTTCGCATCACTGTTGTTTTCGGCGATGATGGTGAAGGATTCGCCACGATGGTAGTCGGGATGCAGACGAATTGTCGCCCGTTTGACCACCGGGCTGGTGATCTGGTAAATGCCGTCGCCTGTGTTGATAGGATGCAGGCCGATGGCCGCAAGCACATACCAGGCGGACATCTGGCCGACATCTTTATTGCCGTTCAACCCGAAAATGCCCGTACCGTAGAAACTCTTTGCGGCCCAGCGTGACCACTTCT
>JBLHHU010000025.1:0-21890 GCA_047615735.1 Kiritimatiellia bacterium
TGACTCCTGACCCCTGAATCCTGACCCCTGACCCCTGACCCCTGACTCCTGAATCCTGACTCCTGACTCCTGACTCCTGACTCCTCGGGCCATTCTTTACCGCTGTTTGTGATGCACAATCATTGAATAAATCGAAAAGAATGGTCTATACTCGCCCAACACGCTAAAGAGACTAGGTTGATCGTCGTTGCATTGCACAACGGATGCGACATCAAGAACAGACTGAATGTCTCAAGACGATTCGTCTGTTTGTGCTTCTAAACATCGAGCTCACACTTTCCGCTGAATCATGACACCACATGCCACCAGCACTGACCCCTTAGATTCAGCTCCCGAATTGCGTGCCGATTCCGAATCACCGCGCACTCCAGAAGCTGCAACCACGCCCCCAGGCGGCGATTCATCGGCGCGCTCGTTGACCGAGCAATTCCTGGACCGCCTCGAACGCATTCAAGAAGACGTTGTGGCCGTCAGTCGCGTGCTTCCCGGCGCGGTGGCACGCTGTGTACAGAGCGGCGGTCTTGGCGAAGCGCTGACCCCCGCCGTAGAACGCGCCTTGCTACTCATTAGTCGACGTGACCCCCGATCGCTCGCCGAAGCACTGACACCGTCGGTAGGCACCGCCTTGCGCCGCTCCGTCTGGGCTTCGATGTTGCGTTTTTTCAAGCACGTTAATTTTTGGATGCTACAGCATGTTTCCATGAAAGGCATGCAGTGGCGCATGGAGGCCCACCGCAGCGGAAAAAGTTTCCAAGAGGTGGTCACCGAGCACACGCAGGCATCACCGGTACGTCAGGTCTTTCTGATCCATCGCGAAACAGGACTCGTGCTACAGGAAGCACAAAGTTTATCCACCTCCAGCCCGCACGACTGGGACATCATCTCGGGCATGCTGACCGCCTTACAGGACTTCATTCACGATTCGTTCAATCTAAACCAGGATACGCCGCTGGAAACAATCAAAGTCGGCCAGGTGACCGTCCTGATTGAGCAAGGGCCTTATGCTGCCGTCGCTGGCATTCTGGATGGCAGCATGCGCCCCGAATACGCCACGCGCTTCAAGGACGCCTGCAGTCGCATTCACGGTGAATTCAGCGAAGAACTAAGTGCCTTCGAAGGCGACACGGCACCGTTTGACACCTGTGCACCGTATCTCGATTCGTGCATGCACAATTTGATCAGTCCAAGCCGACTTCCCTTTCTGCCGCAGACCATGCTTGTGCTGCTGCTCCCCTTTTTGCTTCTCGCAACGTGGATACTGCCCGGCGTCGTCGACTCCGTGCGCTGGAAAAACTATGTTCTGCACCTCACCGACGAGCCCGGCATTATCGTGATCGATCACGGCCGCAAAGACGGCGTCCATTTTGTCACGGGCCTGCGCGATCCGCTCGCAGTCAACCCGCAGGACATCCTCGTCCAGGCGGGCTTTACGCCGAGCGAGGTGTCGAGCCACTGGGAACCTTTCCAAGGCCTCAGCTCCACATTGGCACTGGCGCGGGCGCGCCGCCTCTTGAATCCGCCCGACAGCGTCGTGCTTGATATGCGCGACAATATCCTCACGCTCGAAGGTACCGCCACGCGCGATTGGATTCGAAGTGCCCGCGAATCGCTTCAACGCTGGATTGAACTCGATGAGTTCAACATGGATGGCCTCAGTATCTCCAACGCAGGCGCGCAGAGCCAATGGAGCCGTTTCCTCGAACACATTGAAAATGAGCCTGGCCTATCCGTGATCACCAAGGGCGTCGACACGGACGGCCGCTTCACCATCGTCGGCCTAGCGGATCCGCTGGCACGGTCGCCCGATGATCTGCTCGCCGAGACTGGGCTCGCACCCAACGATGTGGTGCAACAATGGGCAGCGTACCAATCCCCTGACCCACGCATCGCAGAAAAGCGCACCCGCCATCTGCTCAACCCGCCGGAGTCCGTCAACCTCAGTGTTCGCGATGGCGTGTTGCATCTGGAAGGCGAAGCCCCGGCCCCTTGGATTCGCGTCGCCGAGACCTTATCCAAGAGCATCCCCGGCGTACGCAGCTTATACGTCGACCACCTCGTCAATTCGGACCAGCGCAACCTCAACCAAGCCATTGACCGCATCGAAGAAAATGTATTCAGACTACTGGCCGGTTCACCGGACCTGAGGCCCGGCCAGGCGGACAAGCTAACGCAACTCATAAAAGATATCGCACAATTACGCCGTAGCGCGCGACGGAACAACATTGATTTCCTGATCGAGATTCGCGGCCACACAGCGCCGACCGGCGCCACGCAGCGAGATACACTCATGGCCGAGTCGCTGGCACGCAGTTTCCTTGAACTTCTCAGTCGCCAATCCGAGGACACGCGCCTGTTTACGCGCCGCAGCTTAGGATCCACACCACCCGAGACCGGCGGCGCAACACTGGACAAACCGGATGACCGCCTGGTGTCGTTCAAAGTACTCTTGCTCGACTGAGCGTGTCCGTGCCGACAATCACGCGGGCGGCGGCGAAACCGGCAAGGCCTCCAAAACCTCGCGCACCTGATCGAGACGCTCGGCGTCACCCCCCGCCTCAAGTAATGGCATAACGGATTCAAGAAACGAGCGCAGCGACTCGTTCATATCGGGCAAATCGTAATCCGTGATCATATCCTGATAGGCCTTGATTGCCACGGGCAAGAACACCACGTTCGGCCCTCGCTGATAGCCTTGACCGTCATCCGCCCAGGAGAAGGTCCCTGCGAAAACCGTGCTAGCAAGCGCGCTCACAACAATATGGCTGCAGCGCCTATTCTTCTGATTCGGCGAAACGTCAACGCCGCGCTGCGCCCAATACAGAGCATGCGACTCAGGCAATCGCCAATCGAGTTCGCCGAAGCGTTCATGCAAGGCTTGCATGTTGTCCCAATCCAAGCTGTAGCGTGATTTCAACAGCGCGCGACCATCCGCGTCCAGCGCGTTCCCCGACCCGCCGCCTCCCAGTGCGACATCCATGTCGTGCGCTAATGCCGCTTTATAGAACATGTGGGCGTCGTCGGTCGAACGGCCGATTTTATGTTGGTACAAGACGGACAGTTCAAAACAGAGCACGGGGTCACGTGGATTAAACGCTAAGCCCTGATCGCGTAGAAGCCTGATGCCGTTACGTACCCAACGCCATTTTTCCTCAGGCGTCGGCATCACGAGACTCACGTTGTAAGCCATGTTCCAGGCATGAAAGGCCCACGCCTGCGATGCGCGCGGTTCAAAGGATGTGATCCAACCCGCCAGTTGAACCAATTCGACGTATCGCCCCTGATCCTGGAGGTCCGTTGCACGCAGCCAGAGCAGATCAGCAATAATCCCATGAAAGCCGCCCAACACCACCGTCGTGAACGCCAACATCGGCGACGCCGGCAAGGCCTCTGAGCGCCACGCAATATCCGTGGCCGCCCGCGTATCGCCCAAGCGTGCGCTCAATTGGGAGCTGCACGTAAACGCAACGAGCGCCACGATCAAACAAGCGACCCAAAATTTCACGTCACACCTTCCTTGCAAGAACGACCCGTGCCGCCCCGAAACCGGCGTCACCAAACTAGTCGGTAGCGAAAATTTTGACAAGAACGACTCGAAGCACTAGCCTGATCTATTCATCAGCGTCGTCACGAGAATGCATTGATTGCGCCGATACGCCCTTGAGATGGCGTGATATATGCATTCGCAGTAGACGTTGGTGAATAGATCAGGCTAGGCTCGGTCACAAGAAATAGCCGACGCACAGACGCATCGGGCCAACGCTTCAGGACATACATATACATGACGACCCTTGAATCACGAATACACGCCATCATCGCCAGACCCCATCTGGCGTGCCTGGCCACGACAACGCCCGACGGAAAGCCCTGGGTTCGCTATGTGATGCCATGGGCCACAGCCGATTTCGTGCTTCGCATGTCAACCTACCTCGATTCGCGAAAAATCGATCAGATCACCGCGTCCCCGGAAGTCCATCTGACCTGCGGCGTCACTAACCCAATGTGCGCCGAATCGTACCTGCAAATTCAAGGAATCGGATCGGTTTCATCCAGCAAAGAAGAGCGTCACTTTTTCTGGAACGACATGCTCAGCGAACTATTCGACGGGCCGGACGACCCGCGCTACGGCGTCTTGATCGTAACGCCGTACCGCATCGAACTGCACACCGTCGGCCAACCACGATCCGAAGTATGGGAAGCAAAGCCCGCTTAGTCCGTCTGAGCCACCTGAGCAATGGCGTCGATCACGGCATCGTGAACGTGTCCATTGGAAGCAACAACGCCGACGTTTTCGGTCAACGTCGCGCCGCGTGTAAAATCCAACGCCACCCCATTCGTGTCACTCACACGTCCACCCGCTTCGACAACCACACACAACCCTGCGGCGTGATCCCAGATTTTTTCGACATAACCACTGGAGCCTGATAGGCGCATGTACGTGCCCGCCTCGCCGCGCGCGACGACGGCGTACTTGCACTGGCTATCCAATCGAACAGGGTCAACCTGAATGCCGAGCGTCGATGCTATTCGGCCGGAACGACCGTGCGCGGTATGCCCGGCTTCAACCGACTCGCAAAGGGCAATCTGGCTTGTTTCCGTCGCATCCGAAACGCGGATCGGACCCAGCGCGTCGCCATTCAATGAGAACGCCTCACACCCCTGCCCTTTACGCGCCACATAGATAACGCCGATCCCGTCCGTGTCGCCCACACGGCCCTGCGGCAAGTTCGGACAACCAAGCGCACCGAGCACGACCTCACCATCAATGATCAGGGCCAGCGCAACGGCATATTGGTCACCGCGAATAAAACCTTTGGTTCCGTCAATCGGATCCATTGTCCAGAAACGCCCGCGACCTCCTTCATCGTTGCCACGGTCAATCGCCGCGACAATAGCATCCTGGTTCAAGGAGGGATCAATAAGACTGACGTGTTCACAAACCTTCGCCAGCAGCTCCTGCTGATCGGGTTGCTTCAGATCGTGTGCGTCTTCTTCTGCAATCAACGGATCACGCGGGAACGTCTGCGCAAGCATATGACTAATCACGGCCTGGGCGCCGTAGTCGGCCACCGTAACGGGCGACTTATCCTTCTTGGAGAACGTATCCTCTGTCACAAGCGCGGAACGGACACTCTGTGTGAGGCGACACGCTTTCTGAAGGGCTTCCAGAGCTAAGGCGGCCTCGGTCTCGTATGTTGTCATGTTGATCCTTTCATTGGTTTCAGGACGCGAACTTTCGCATGCGACGCATAGGTGCGCAAGATTATAGGCGTATTCACGATGACGCGGAGCTATAGGCCCGCAAGCCAGCTTTCCAAAAAAGAGATAGACCGAAACCGAAACAGATCGTGACAACCAGAAGATGCGCAAGGATACGCCAGTCAAAGGCATCCAGAAACAGACGCGCCGGGAACGAGGCGATCAACGCGAAGGGTATGACGCTCGTCAAAAGGCGACGCACCCAACCCGTAAAAATTCGATCCGGGCGTTCAATAAACCGGGTCAGGTTGTAAAACACCATTTCGAGCCCACGCGCGGATTGCCACCAAAAAACGGGAATAATCGTGAACATGCGTATGATGTAGCGCAGCAAGGCCCCGACCAGCAACAGAACCATCAGTAGTGCGACGCGCCAGGCGGCCACATCGCCGTCGTACTGACAGATGAAATAACCGAGTAACCCCGCCGCTAGCAGAAGATTCACAAACGAGTTCGCGGCGAAGTCACGCAGACTAAGAAAGAAGAGCGGCGACACGGGGCGTGTCAGGTAGTAATCCAAATCGCCACGATTGATATATGTCGGCAAGAAAAAGAGATTGTTCGATAGCACAGTCATGCTCAACGCATCGAGAAAAAGATAGCATCCTACGAAGACCATCGCTTGGGCTTCCGTCCACCCCCCCAAGCTGGGCGTGTGCGAATAGATCACGCGATAAAAGGCGACGTTGATCGCGTAAAACAAGACGTCCATAAAGATTCGAAAAAAGAAATCCATTCGAAACTCCATCGCGCGACTGAAGGAGAAACGCAGAAAATTCAGGTACAATCGGCCGTAGCGTCGCATCAGATACCGACCCCCGTGTAGCGATAGCGACCGCGGCCCCAGACGTACGCATAGACCATCGTCATAATGACCGACCAGAACAGAATGACCGTCATGCCGTTCATCCAACTGGCCACGGTTTCGAGCCCCAACAGGCAGCGCAGAGGAAACGCGACAAAGTAAGCAAACGGCAGAAGAAACATCGTGCCCTGCGCCCATTCAGGAAACAGACTCAGCGGAATCATCGCCCCACCCAGCAACCCGGTAGCAAAGCGCATCATCACCACAAGGCTCCATACATTGTCCGCCCAGAACGCAGTCAATTCAATCGCCGAGGCCATAACGAAATGCAGGTAAGCGGCACACAGGGCCACACAAATACACTGCAGTACGCTGGTGGCCGAAATATGAAACGGCTCAGGGAGACCAACAAACAGGATACAGGTCAACATGATCAGAACGAACTGTGTCACGAACACGAGCGAATGCGCCGCGCTGGTTGTAAGCTTGAAACGAAAATACGAGACCGGATAAATCAAATATCGGTTCAATGCGCCTTCGTAAATTTCCCCAGACACGGACCCCATTTCGTAGCCTTGCACGATTCGCAACATCAGTGGCGCGGCCAGATAGTAGAGCATCAATGCAGGAAACGAAAAATCACCGATGCGTTCGAGTTGCTGTTGTTGAAAAATTGACGCCCACAAAAACCAGGCCACACCAAATTGCGCAACGAGCCCACCGATAAAAAGCAGCCAGAAATCTGCGCGGTACGAAAGAATCTTGCGCAATTCGAGTGTGAGTGCAGACATTACCCAGCCGCGGCGCAACGGCGACCTCGAATCCGCAGACGAGGAGATTGCGCGACTCATTCTGTATTTTCCCCACGTTGAACCGCCTCGATGAGCGCACCAATATCAGGATCCTCAATGTTAAGATCTTGGACGTCGAAATTCTCGAGCAGATACTCCGCCGCCTCTACAACGGCCTGACGCGACACGCGCAATTTAACATGGGTTGCCGTCAACGAAACAACATCGCCAATGGACGGCGGGATGACCGACAGCGCAGGCGCATCATCGGACCCCGGACCCTTAATCTGTGCCGACACGATCTTGTGGCGGGCATACTTTGACGTAATTTCCTCCAGCGGACCGTCGTACACGATCGCGCCTTCACGCAATATCGCGATACGTTGGCAAAGGTTCTGAATGTCCTCCATATAGTGGGACGTCACGATCATGGCGGGTCGGTGTTCGCGCTGGTAGTCGAGGATAAACGCACGCATAGCGCGTTGCGCCGTAAAATCGAGTCCAATGGTTGGCTCATCCAGAAAAAGGACTTTCGGACGATGTAACAACGTGGCGATGAGCTCCATTTTCATGCGTTCGCCGAGACTCAGGCGACGAATCTGGGTCGTCAGAAGATCGCTCACATCGAGCTTCTCCGCCAAATCAGCAAGGGTTGCGTCGAATTGCGGTTTTGGAACCTGATAGATCTCGCGAAGCAGAAGAAAACAATCTGCGGCAGGCAAGTCCCACCAAAGTTGCGCTTTTTGCCCCATGACCAGAGCGATGTGCCGACGAAATTCATTGTGGCGTCGCCACGGCTCATGCCCCAACACGGAAGCCGTCCCGGTGCTTGGATGAATGATCCCCGCCAGGATTTTCACCAGTGTCGTTTTACCCGCGCCGTTGGCACCCAGTAATCCGAGGATTTCGCCTTCCTTGACCTGTAGAGAAACGTCACGGAGCGCGTGTTTTTCGACCCACTTACGCGCGAAAAGTGCACGCAGCGAGCCACGTAGTCCGGGCTCCTTTTTGTGTACACGAAAAGTTTTTGAGATATGTTTTACGTCGATCACGATGCATCCTGTTTAGACCAAATGTGGCCCGACATCGTGGGAGAACGACCGAACAATATCAAGTGCTTAGCTCGCAAAGGAGTAAAGCAAAAGGTCGCCGCCGGTCTCGGGTGGACAGGCAAGCAGAGGTAGGTAGGGCAGTCCGACCCGACTCCGGCGGCGACAAAAACAGACCGCGACACCGCCACGCTGATCTGCGCGTACTCTCCATTACGTCACCGACGAACAACTTCGTGACTCATCGGCGGTTTGGATTTACGGGCGGTGTGCGGTCAAAATCTGTTCATGTTCGTTTCTATGTTCTTACTTAGCAGGAGCTAGGCCTGAGGCATCAGCGGCTCCTTCGTGTTCACTAAATCGCGCCGTTTTCGCAACACAACCGAACACACACACATGCACTAACGTGCTTGTTCCGTGAGAGTTACATCTCAAACGGGGTTAATTGCAAAAATTTCGCGCACGAAAAGTATCACCCTCCTACTGGCCATCGAAATTTCTCACCCTTGAAAAGATGAGGACATACACACATAATGCCCTCCCATCAGAAACCCTAAATTGACTCGGTTAGCGTATGTCTGGATCCAGTTGTTGTGCCCCTAGCGGCGGAAACGTACCCGAAAGTACGTCGGCGGGCCCCGCGTTCGAACGCGTTCGCAGTGGCTCCACCGAATCCATGGTGCTTATCGAGATCCAAAGGTTTCAGATGGGTACCGATTATCCCGAAGGGTTTAAGGCGGATGGCGAAGGTCCAATTCGGGAAACGCAGGTGGACCCCTTCTATATCGATGTCCACACGGTTAGCAACAGAGACTTTCAGGCCTTTGTAAAGGCGACACATTATCAAACGGAGGCAGAAGCCTTTGGTTGGTCCTTTGTATTCTGGCTACTGATTCCCCCCTACAAACGAAAACGCTACGTCGGAAAGGGTGAAACCGTTCTGGGCCTGGAATGGTGGTATCGTGTCGACGGCGCCGATTGGTGTCACCCGTTCGGCCCGGATTCGAATATAAAAAAGTTACCCGATCACCCTGTCGTCCATATGTCACACCGCGACGCCAGAGCGTATGCTGAGTGGGCAGGAAAACGCCTGCCGACGGAAGCCGAATGGGAATGTTCAGCGCGCGGTGGTTTGAATCAGAATTTATACGTGTGGGGAGACGACCTGACACCGAACGGCAAACACATGTGCAACATCTGGCAGGGCGATTTCCCCACCGCCAACACGGCCGAAGATGGCTACATCGGAACGGCACCCGTGTTCAGCTTCCCAGCGAACGGCTATGGCATACATAACATGGCCGGAAATGTCTGGGAATGGTGCTTCGATTGGTGGAGTGCGAGCGATCACGTGAAGGGTCCCCGCGAAAATCCACAAGGCCCCTCGAGCGGCTCGCGACGCGTCATGCGCGGCGGCTCCTACTTGTGCCACGACTCCTACTGCAACCGCTATCGTGTTGCAGCGCGCACCGCCAATACCCCCGACTCATCAACCGGAAACCTCGGGTTTCGCTGCGTTCGCGACGTCTGACAGACGGGCGGCGCTCAGTGTTCGCCGGACGCCAACACAAGTTCCCTGCGCCGGATGACCAGACTCGAAAACCCTGCTGCCAACCCGCCGTATACCAAAACGAGCACGAGGGCGGCCCGAGCGACATCACCCCAGCGCACGCGCACGCCCTGAGAAAGCAACGGCAGAGGATTACGATCGAAAGCGGGGCCAACGAGTTTCTCGGATATTTCGATCATGACTTCACCCGCTTGATTGATAACGCGCGTGATGCCAGTCCGTTCCTGAGCATGTGCGTGAATTCCCGTTTCGCTTTGCAGCGATTGCGAAACACCGTGCCCAATCATGGCCACGCCAAGTATCGCGCCAGCAGCGAAGCTCGCCACAGGAAACGAAAAGCACGCCCCGCAAAGGAGCCCAAATGCGCAGAGTGCAGACAGCTGAAGGATCTGCATGCACATGGCAGCCGCATAGCTACTGACAAAATGGCCTCTGGCCTGAAGAAAAGCCAAGGGCATCTCGCTGTCAAACACGATGGATTGCCCCTTCGGTTGGCGCATCGCGTTGCGAAAACGTACCGTGTAGGCCTGCCCGCTTTTAAGGAGCCCCTCTGGTAGATCCATCCGTGTTTGCCGATACAATGTATGCGTCATCGCGATCAGCGGTCGTGCATCGTTCAGCGCGCCGAATTCTGCGATCGTCCAAACCCCCTCACCCTTCGGCACGGGCCCCATTGGCGGCACCAACGTAAGCGATAAGACCACAGGACGATCTGGTCGGATATTTTCGGGCACAACAAGTGTCCACGTGCGGTCAGCTCCGGGTCCGACTATCGAACGCGCGGCTCGAATACGATGCTCGATGGTCTCGCGAACATGCGCTTTTCGGACACCCTCTGGGATTTGGTCCCCGTCGAGGAGTCGCTGAAAATGTTGATCAACCTGTTGATCAACGCTCTCAAGCTGCGGGAGAAAACGTTCGTGCGGTTGAAGAATGTGCGTATGAAGCATCGCACGCTCGGTATCCGCGATCTCCATTCGCGCCAATCGCCAATGCAACAAGCCGAGCACGGTCAGATACGACACCGCAATTAACACGGCGTTCAGCAAAACCAACCCGAGCCATTTTCCCAGCCACAGTTCGACAGGCTGCACACATTTGGTCAGCACGTGATGGATGCGCCGTGTCTGAACATCAAGGGAGATGCTTCCACATGCCAGCCACAAACTGGCCACTCCCAGAAGCACACCACTGGTGCCCAAGGCGTATCGCAGCATGATCTCGACCATGCCGGCCGCGGTCCCGTCACCCTGCACCAACAATGGAAGCAGGCCGTTCACAGCAGTCAACAGAATGAGCATGCTGACCATGAAGCGCGACCGGACGGCTTCGTGCACCGTCACCCACGCGAGAGCAGCGACACGCGCGATCACGTCGCGTCTCCTGCAAGGAAGGGCGCAAGCTTCATCCCTTGCTGAGCCCCAGTGGCAGTGCCTTCTGGTTCGTGTGCGGCTTGAATAATGTCGAGAAAGTAAGCTTCCAAGCGCATCGCCACATCGCCATCCTTGCCCTGAAGCAAATCTTGAACCCGTCCCTCGGCATGAATGCGACCATTGAAGAGGATGGCGATTCGGGTGCATACGTCTTCGACTTCGGCCAAAAGATGTGACGTCAACAGAATCGTCTTCTGGCGACGCCCGAGAGCGATGATCAAATCCTTCACCTGGCGACGCCCGACGGGGTCCAGACCCGATGTCGGTTCATCGAGAATCAATAATTGCGGATCATTGATAAGTGCTTGTGCCAGCGCCACGCGTCGCATCATGCCTTTTGACATTTCACCAATCGTACGATCGGCGACGTGCGCCAACCCGACCATCTCAAGTAGCTCATCGGTTCGCGAACGCAAGTCTCGCCCACCCAAACCATACAGTCGGCCGTGAAACGTCAGGGTTTCCCGAGCGGACAGGAAGCGGTGTAGATACGTTTCCTCTGGGACATACCCAATTTCAGATTTAACGCGCACTGCCGAGGGAAGCATACCCAGTACACGAATATCGCCCGCCGTTGGGCGTAGCAACCCCAACAACATTTTCAAGGTGGTACTTTTGCCGGAACCATTGGGGCCCAATAGCCCGAAAACTTCCCCGCGCGTCACAGTGAACGACACAGCATCCACGGCCTTCACTTTTGGACGGCGCCAAAAATCGACAAATGTCTTCGTGGCGTCAGTGACAGCGATATCCACAGGACGCGCATCTGAATTTTGGTCCACACTTGCCATTCGTTGTCCTCTACTTCATATCCACACGGCTGAACGATAGCAGGCCGAGGCTCAGTACGGCGAGTACGTACATGGCAGCGTATGCACCAACACGACAAACATACGTCCAGGCGATAACGCCATCGCCCGTCAGCACGTCCGCTCGCCAGAAATGCTGCCAATTAGGAATAAGGGCGCGCAGCACAGCGGCGAAGCCGCCCGTCTGCCCAACATGCGTCAAGGTATAGTCCAATACGAGCCCGGCGAAGAGTACCAGTACGCAGACCGCGATCGTCGGCATCGTAAACAGTCGGGTGGACAAACTGATCGCGATCGCCGCAAAGACGCAAAGCGCAAACGTGACGAGCAGGCTTGCCGCGAGAATACGCCAATCGACCTGTAACTGATAAGGAACCACAGACCCGAAACGATCAAAGCAACCGGACACCAAGAGTACGACTGGCAAAAGACCAACCAATAGCGGAAACGCCGCAGACTGAAACGCGCACTTACGCCAATAGTTCAACAGGCCAGCGATCAATATGGCGACGAACGGGCTGGCCATCAATAGATCGCCAGCAAGCCAATCGATGCGCGGCGCGTAAGACTGTCCGGCGCCGTAGGCCCGATGCTCAGAAACACGTTCTGCCAACAGCGTGCTCAGCGTGGCGCACCAGGAAAACCCGACCGTGACAATCAGAACCCCAACGAACTTCGCCATAAAATAACCATTGCGCGAAACAGGCTTACTCAAGAAAAGAGATGCCGTTCCATTTCGAATTTCACGTGCCAGGGCAGAGGACGCTGCGTAACCGGCGACGACAATTCCGAAGACCAAGTGAAAAGCGAGGCCGCTGTCACGGGCGATTTTCCCCTCTTCTCCGAACTGGTGCAACAGAACCATCGGCACCAATGCCGTCAGGACGATGCATGTCATGGTCAGCAACAGGTAGACAGGCTGCCGCGTGATCTCAATTGCGGTTAGGGCGGATAATGTCAAAAAGCGACGCATACAGCCATAGTTGTCGATCCCTGTATTGGTTTCAATGCCGAAAAACAAAAACGCCACCCGCCGGGCGTGCCCGGGAGTGGCGATTGTATCAAGCGTTGTCCGTGACCTTAGACGTCGACGGACTCAACAGCCTCGACAGCGTCCATTTCAGCCATGGCTTGCTTGCGGCTAAGCTTAATGCGACCGCGATCGTCAACGCCAATGCACTTAACCGTCATGGCGTCGCCAACCTTGCAGATGTCATCCACGCTGTTGACGCGGAAATCAGCCAATTCGCTGATATGAACCAGACCATCGCGGCCGGGCAGCACTTCGACAAAGGCGCCGAATTCTTTAACACCCGTTACGGTGCCTTCATAGAATTCGCCTTCTTCGATTTCGGCGGTGATCATTTTGACTTCGTTCACGGCGCTGTCCATCGACTCTTTGTTCGTGGCAAAGATCAAAACGGTGCCATCTTCCTCGATGTCGATTTGTGCGCCAGTCACTTCCGTGATCCGGCGAATGTTCTTTCCGCCGGGTCCGATAAGCTCGCCAATCTTGTCAGCAGGAATCGAAACGGTTTCGATGCGTGGAGCATGTTCAGACATTTCTTCACGTGGCGCAGCAATGACACTTTCCATCGATTCAAGAATTTTGATTCGTGCCACTTTAGCGGCCTCGAAAGCACCTTCGACCAATTCCCAGGACAGTCCTGGAATCTTAAGGTCGACCTGGAATCCAGTGATGCCGTCACGCGTGCCGGACACTTTAAAGTCCATATCGCCGCAATGATCTTCCGTGCCGAGGATATCGGTCAACAGCACATCCTTGTTCTTGGTTGTGACGAGACCAATGGAAATGCCTGCTGCAGGGCGGGTAATGGGGATGCCTGCATCCATCATCGCCATTGTACCGACGCACACACTGGCCATCGACGACGAACCGTTCGAGCCCATGATGTCCGACACGATGCGAATCGTGTAAGGATAGTCTTCAGGTATGATTTCGATAAGTGAGCGTTCGGCCAATGCGCCGTGCCCAATTTCGCGGCGGCTGGTTGCGCCCAAGCGACCACACTCGCCTACACTGTAAGGCGGGAAATTGTAGTGCAACATGAACTTCTTACTGGTGGCACCCCCGGTCACGGCGTCCATGTTCTGCTTGTCGGACTTCGTTCCGAGCGTCACGGTACCGAGCGACTGTGTTTCGCCACGGTTAAAGAGCGCCGATCCGTGTGCACGAGCGAGCAAGCCAACTTGCCCATCGACGGGACGAATTTCATCGTGCTGACGACCGTCAATGCGTAATCCACGGTCAATCAGGTTATTGCGAACGGTCTCAATTTCGAACTCGTCGAAAGTGGAGCGGTAATCTTCGTCGCTCATCTCAGGGAATTCTCCCAGAAGCGCGGCTTTGAGATCGGCCTTTACTGCGTTTACAGCAGAGTGACGCTCCTGCTTACCAGCGATGACGAGCGTTTCGGCGAATCGGTCACCCATGAGGCGACGGGCCGCGTCAAGGAACGTGTTGTCACGTTCAGGCGTTTCGACGACTTTCACAGGAAGCCCCATGGCGGCACGAAGTTCGAGCTGCAAGTCGACGAGTTTAACAACCGCCTCATGACCGACGCGCATGGCGGCGATGATGTCGGCTTCCGACGCTTCGGCCGAGCCACCTTCGATCATCATGGGCAGGTCGCGTGTCCCGCAATAAAACAGGTCGATGTCGCTCTGTTCACGCTCTTCGTGGGTCGGGTTAATCACAAATTCACCATTCACACGACCGACACGCACACCGGCGATCGGACCGTTAAAAGGAATTTCCGACAACGTCAGCGCGGTGCTTGAAACAAGAATGCTCAAAATATCAGAGTCATTCTTCATGTCAGCAGACAGCAACATGACGTTGATCTGTACATCGTTGTGGTAGCCCTCTGGAAAGAGCGGGCGAATCGGACGGTCAGTGATTCGAGCGGTCAGAATTTCTTTTTCGCTAGGACGTGCTTCACGTTTGAAGAATCCGCCTGGAAATTTTCCGGCTGCGTAGAATTTTTCACGATATTCAACCTGCAAAGGAAAGAAATCGATGCCTTGGCGTGGTGTGTCCGTGTTCGTCACAGCGGCGAACAACATGGTGTCGCCGATTTGAGCGCAAGCCTGGCCGGCTGCTTGTCTGGCCAATAGGCCGGATTCGAGAGAGACCGGCTTGCCGCCAATTTCAGTGGATACTTTTACTGCATTTTTCATTTCTTTTCTTCCTTACTTATTCGGAGAGCCATTCCTGGCGAGGTCAGGGTAAAAAAGCACGCGCCTACAGTCTGGATCGACGTAGGAGCATGCTAGTGAAGTCCGTGTTTTATTAGCGACGGATCTTCAGTTCTTTAATGATCGACTTGTAGCGCGCATCATCTTTGCGCTTCAAGTAATCAAGCAACCGACGTCGCTGATTGACCATTTTGATCAACCCGAAACGGGAGCTGTGATCCTTCTTGTGGATCTTAAGGTGCTCGGTGAGCATCTCAATGCGTTTCGTTAGCAGGGCAACCTGTACATCGGAGGAACCGGTGTCGCCATCATGCCGCTGAAACTGCTTCTGTATTGCCGCCTTATCTATCTGACTCATCTTGTTGACGGATCTCCGTAATCTAGCTTTTGTCTTGTTTTTTTTCGTTGGTCAGCGCGCAATATCGCCCGCCTACAGTCGGATGTAAAGCTTATCTTTAACCTTTCGCTCAATGAGCATGTGTTGGGCCTCCTCGCAATCGGCTGCAATCCGTGTGCGCAGGCCTTCTAGGCCATCAAATTTCTGCTCTGAACGTATGAATTTTTCGAAATAGAGTTCGACCTCCAGGCCGTATAAATCGCCCTCATAGCCAAACAGGTGCAGCTCCATGACAGGGTCGGCATTCGCGTCTGCCACCGTCGGGCGTCGTCCATAACTGACCACACCGTCGTGCAATTTCCCGGCCACCGCCGCACGGGCGGCATAGATCCCTTGCGGCGGCCGAACCCCGTCCGCGAGGGCGAGGTTGGCCGTTGGATAGCCCAGTGTGCGACCGAGGCGTTGCCCTTCGACAACACGACCTCGAACACTGAACGGTCGCCCAAGCATGACCTCGGCCTCATCAAGTTGCCCCTGAGTCACTGCTGCGCGGATTCGCGTACTGCTGATCGGCGTATCGCCATGCAAAGCGGCCTCAACGCCCTCGACACTAAACCCGTATTGGCGTCCGAGGTCCGTCAGTGTCTGTCGTGTACCGGAACGCCGGTGACCGAAGCGCCACTGCGCACCAACGGCGATGTGCCGCAGTGTGGGCATCTGCTCGCGTAGTTGCGCCACAAAGTCCCCTGGGCTCTGCTGAGCGACGTCCTTACTGAACGGCAATGCAAGACACCCATCGATGCCGGCTAAACGCGCATGGTCGCACTTCTGGGCAATCGTCATCAGCATCTCGGGTGCGACGTCCGGTCGCAATACAACGTTCGGATGCGGATCGAAGGAAACCATCCAAGCCGTGCCACCCAGACGTTTGGCCTGCTTGATTGCGGACTGTAACACCCGGCCATGTCCAAGGTGCACGCCATCGAAAAACCCCATAGCAATACATACAGGGGTCGTCCGATTTTTCGGGAATTCAAGTGGCGTTTCACAACTCATGTCGCAGCGGCATACCTCCTACGCCTATATCCGGGTTCGTCCGACGCTGATCAGCTCAATTTGCGGGCACCCGTGCGGTGCATGGCAAACTGGCTCACCGGCAGAATGCGGCTTGAAATTTCCTTGCGACTCATCTCCGTGAGCGCGCTCATGGTAACAGCGTTCTCAAGCGAAAATTCACCCGAATGCGTGCGGCGCAAGCGCGAGAGATGGGCACCGCACCCAAGGGCTTCACCAATATCATCCGCGCACTTCCGCACATACGTTCCTTTGGTGCAGCGCATGCGAAACTCTACATTGGGCAATTCAGCAGACAACATGGCAAAAGAATAAATATGGACAAGGCGTGGCTTAATTTCGACCACTTGACCTTTTCGAGCGCGTTTGTACATGGGCATTCCGTCAATTTTCACGGCGGACACCTGTGGCGGCGTTTGCATTTGATCGCCGACCATTTTTTGTAATTCTTCACGAACGGCGTCTTCGGTCAGGCCGGATGGGTCGCGTTCTGAAGTGACATCACCGGCGGCGTCGTGCGAATCCGTACGCACGCCGAACGTGATGGTGCCCTCATAGGCCTTGTCGGATCCAAGAAAATAGTTAGACAACTTCGTTCCGCGCCCGATCAGCAGCACCAAAACGCCTGTGGCGAGGGGGTCCAGTGTTCCGCCGTGTCCTATTTTTCGGATATTCAGAATGCGGCGCGCGCGGTCAACAATATCGTGCGATGTCGGTCCTGCGGGTTTGTCGACAATCAGAACACCGTCCATGCCATGATCCAAATCAGGGGAGGCACGTCGTGAAGGTTTACGAGAAGGGTTATTCATACGATCGATACGCTCCGATATGCTTAGAGGGAGGCTTCGGGATCTCGTGGGTCGAGGTCCTCAAGGTCAGGCGAGTCCGACCCGTCCTCCGCTTTCAACTCGTTCAAAACGTCGAGCAAGTGGCCGCCTAGTTGCTGCGAGGCGTCCTCGACGAGCCGAAGCACGGGCGTGTACTTTAGATTCAAATGCCGCCCGATGTGTTCCTGCATATCGGCGCGTATATGGCGCAAGCAGCGCATCACCTCTGTACGGGCTTCCTCGTCGCCGCGTATCGACACTAAAACGCGCGCGGTGCGCAAATTGGGTGCCGTATCGACGCGTGTTACCGTAATCGTGGAAACGTCGACATCTGTGGCGAGACGCAATATCACCGGACCGAGTTCACGGCGCATGAGTTCGTTGACGCGATCTATTCTTTGACTACTCATGTGCTCTGATGTGGCGGGCGCAGCCTTCGGACGGTTCCAGCCATGCCTCGAAAGGCATCGAACGTGGGACGCGCCAAGCGGACAGCGACGTTGCGGCGATGGGCGCCTACAGCTTCTTCTCTAGCTCTTCGACGACGTAGAAATCGATTCGGTCGCCTTCTTCAAAAGCGTTAAACCCGGCGAGTCGAACGCCGCATTCTTGCGCTTCTTTCACCTCGGCGACTTGATCCTGGAAATGTCGCAGCGTGTCGACGCGTCCTTCAAAGAGGGTTTCATCGCCACGTCGTACGCGAGCACGATCCTTGGCGCGAACTGTTCCCTTGATGACCCGACTGCCAGCCACTTGAACCACCTTACCCATGGAGAACACCTGCAGGACCTCGACGGTACCCTTCTGCAACTCTTCATACTCAGGCGCGAGCATTCCCGTCATGGCTTCACGGACCTCGTCCAGAAGTTCATAAATCACGTGATGCGATCGAATCTCCACACCTTCGCGCTTACAGGCGGAATCCACCCCGGGCTCACGACCGACATGAAATCCGATCACGACCGCATTGGAGGCACTTGCCAGCATGATATCGTTCTCGCTGATGTTTCCCGTGTTCGAAAGGATGATGTTCTGAGAAATTTTGGCACTGGTGATTTCACCCAACGAATGTTCAATCGCCTCAAGACTGCCCTGTGTATCGGCCTTCAGGACGATCTTAAGCTCAATCTTGCTATCTTCCTCGAGCTGCGAAAACAAGCTTTCCAGGGAGGCTTTTTGAGGAGCAACCAATGACACTTCTTTGCGTTGCTGCCCAATTTCTTCAGCACGTGCACGCGCGACGCGTTCATTGGAATATACCGTAAATTCAGCGCCCGCTTCAGGGACGCCTGAGAGGCCCAGCACATTGACCGGCGTGGAGGGTCCTGCCGATTTGATAACCTCGCCCCGGTCGTTCACCAAGGCCTTTACCTTGCCACAATGCTCACCACAGAGAACAAAATCGCCGATACGCAGCGTTCCGGTTGTGACCAACACACTGGCGGTGGATCCACGGCCCTGTTCCAGTTGTGCTTCGATGACGAAGCCTTTCGCACGGCGTTTGGGGTTAGCCCGCAATTCGAGGACCTCGGATTGCAGACTTATCATTTCAAGTAATTGATCCACGCCATCGCCTGTCATTGCACTTACAGGACAACAGATTAGGGACCCGCCCCAGTCTTCCGGCGTGAGCTCTTCGGCCTGTAACTGTTGCTTGACGTTATCAATGTTAGCCGCAGGCAAGTCGGACTTATTGATGGCTACCATCATTTCAACACCAGCGGCCTGCACATGCTGAATGGCTTCGCGTGTTTGGGGCATGAGGCCGTCGTCAGCGGCAACAATGATGACGGCGATATCGGTCAGGTTTGCACCGCGTGCCCGCATTGCGGTGAAGGCGGCGTGACCAGGGGTATCCAGAAAAGTAATCTTCTGACCATTGTGATCAACCGTATAGGCACCAATGTGCTGCGTAATACCGCCGTGTTCACCGGCGGCAACCCGTGCTTTACGGATGTAGTCCAGAAGCGATGTTTTACCGTGGTCAACATGGCCAAGGAACGTGACCACGGGAGAGCGGTGCTCGAGATCTTCCGGTACATCCACTTCGTCATCTTCAATAAAACGACTCTGCTTAGCGGCGGCAGCCTGATGCGCCTCCGTAGCACGCTTCTCGTTGGACAGTGTGTAGCCGTGCTTTTCAGCAATCTCGCGTGCCATGTTGATATCAACGGTTTGGTTAATGGATGCCAAAATATTGCGTTTCATCAATTCGGTAATGACAACATTTGGGCGTAGTCCCAGCAATTTCGCCAACTCCCCAACGATAACAGGCCCTTTGACGCGAAGAACCTTTTCGCCATCCTCAGGTTCGGATGACGCCGCGGCTTTCGCAGCTTGTGTCTTTACGGCGACGGGAGCCACGGGCTCAGGAGCGGGCTTGTTGGGAGCGGGCTTGGCTTCAACGTCGGGTGCCGGCGGCTTTTTCGCAGGTGCCTTCGTGGCGGCGGGCTTCTCCGACTTTGCAGGCGCTTTTGCAGGTGCTTTCGCGGCTTTTTCAGCTTTTGCTGGTTTTTCGGACGCTTTCGCCGGCTCGCTGCCGGGTTTAAGGAGCGCCACGGCGTCCGCCTCAACGACACTCATGTGACTCTTGACCTCGACGCCGAGATCGGTCAATCGTTGAATACAATCCTTGCTGGGAATCCCCAGTTCCTTGGCTAACTCGTGAACCCTCATAAAGCGGTATTCCCTACTCTTCTATAACTTGGGCTGCAGCTGCAACCGCAGCGATGGCCTTGGCATCCTCTTCTTCGAGACCGGTAGCCTCGATCAGATCCGACAAGTCGGATGCAAGAATGCCATCAATTGATAAAAATCCGCCTTGTACGAGCTTCTCAGCACTTTCGCGAGAAATTCCCTCAACAGCAGCGAGACCATCTACGGCACGCGCCACCTTTTCTTCAAATGTGACTTCCGATTCATCTTTCTGGATGTCAATTTTCATCCCGACGAGCTTAGCCGTTAGTCGAACGTTCTGTCCGCGCTTGCCGATGGCCAGAGAAAGCTGGTCCGATTCGGCCACAACGTGAACAAGTGTGGGCGTTTCGGGGTTGATGGTGACTTTCTGCAGCTTGGCGGGCGACAATGCATTGGTGACGTATACTTTGGTGTCGTCACTCCAACGAATGATGTCGATCTTTTCACCCGACAATTCGCGCACAATGTTTTTGACGCGCATGCCACGCATTCCGACACAGGCGCCCACAGGGTCAACTTTTTCATCATTGGAGATCACGGCAATCTTGGTTCGGAAACCAGGCTCGCGGGCAATGCCTTTGACAATGACGACACCTTCAGAAATTTCAGAAACTTCAAGCTCGAAAAGCTTCAATACGAAGTCTGGGTGACTGCGAGACAGGATAACGCTCGGTCCCATCGGATTCACAGCCACATTAAGAACCATGCCGCGAATGCGGTCGCCAACTTGATATTCTTCAGTGGGGACACGTTCTTTAGAAGGAATCACCGCTTCAGCGCGTCCGAGATCCACAATGATATCGCCACGGTTGAAGGAGCGCACCGACCCGCTGACGATGTCGCCAAGACGGTCTTTATATTCATCAAAGACGATATCGCGCTCGGCCTGGCGAATTTTCTGTAAAATTGCCTGTTTCGCTGTCTGTGCGGCGATTCGACCAAAATTTGCGGTCGTGATTTCAACATCAACGCTTTCGCCGATAGCCGCATCCGGATTCAGTTCTCTAGCCTCGGAAAGGGTGATCAATCCGTCTCCGCCTTCACCGTCCGCCACGACCTCACGTGGGACAAAGGTCCGGATGTCACAGGTTTCCCTGTCCACAACGACACGCGGCTCACCGCCTTCGTTGACTTTTTTTCGGGCGACGGACTGAAGAGCAAATTCTACGGCCTGAATCAGGATTTCGCGGTCAATACCACGATCTTTCTCCATATAATTCAGAATCGTTAACAGTTCATCATTCATAATGGCTCAAAGCCTCAATACAACCAGTGTTCGTTTTAAACGACGACGGTTCGTTTATACACAAAAGAGCGGGCATAAACCCACTCTCTCTAAGTAGCAAGTTTTCAAAATCAACCAGAAATCTAGCGTATCCTAAACAGTCGGTCAAGGATCTAGCCGCTTTAGGCGTGCCTTTTAATTGGAAACAGATTTTCCTGCGAAAATGAAACAAGTTGCCGATCGCGCGCTGGAATGCTAGGAAACAGACCCCATGAACTTACCCCAGTTTGATCATTTTCTAAAAACTAAAGGTCGCTACCAGACGTCTGATAGCCGCCCTTCCAATGCGCTGTGGCGATGGTTTTGCAAATGTGACGCTTTTTTTTACATAGGAATCACCTTCTTTACCCTCTTGGGCGGTGTGTATGGATGCTTCGGTAAAATGACGTATCGACGCTGGCAGTGGATTTCCTATTACATTTTGCGCGTTTATGAGGCCGCTGGGGCCAAATTTGAACTCGCCGGCTTCGAAAACTTCCCAAAAGACGGCAAACCTTGCGTTTTTGTCTGCAATCACATGGGCATGGCCGAAACCTACCTGCTGCCCAGCATATTGCTTGTGGGAGGCGACATGGTCGTCATCGTCAAGAGCTCACTGATGAAATATCCAGGGCTAGGCAAGATCCTGGCCGAGGCAAACGCCATTCCGGTGGACCGTAAATCCCCTCGCGATGATCTAAAGACCATTTTAACCGTCGGCAAGAAGCGCATTGCGGAAGGATTGAGCGTGCTGGTCTT
>JBLHHU010000026.1:0-21675 GCA_047615735.1 Kiritimatiellia bacterium
AGGATAGGCTGCCGGCCCTTCAGCACTCTGCCGAATCAGCATAACCCCAGTACGTGACGCGTTTGCATCCAACCCACCGGCGGCGAACAAAAGGTCACTCAGCGTCATCCTCCCGATCACATCGCGTGCATCGTACGACCCAGGCTGCTTCACAGCACCTAGGACATGAAACCCTGTCGCCATTTCGGAAAGCCGATGCACGTTCACGAGGGGGTCCGCCAAAAAGCCGTCGCCAAGCATGCCGTGCAACAGCCGTCCGGCATCCGCCGTCGTCAAGCCCATCAACGGCACGTCGCCAAGCAAAGGAAACGCGATAGAACCCGAAGGCAGAATCGTATACACGCCACTCAGCTCAGGCTCGTCATAGACGTGCACCTGAATGTTGTCGCCGCGCCCAATCGGGCCGTCAACGGAGCGACGCGTCAGTTGCAACGGTGTCCGCCGCGACGCGGTTGCAGCGTCACGCGCAACCGCAACACCGACTGCGGACGCGACGGCGTCAACTTCATCAACTTCTTGGAAGTCGGTATCCGAGCGGATTGACGTACAGCCCGCCAGTAGTGGCGCACACCACAAGAAGCCCAGCAAAATTCGGGCCGCACACGGACCACCAACGCGCCAGATGGTGGAATCATTCTCAGAATTGGATCGCATCGTTTTTGTTAAAGCTGGGGGTTATATGGAAAACGCTCACTCTACCACGGTCAGCCCATGCGGATCAACGCCATCCCGCCCCGGCCCTGAATTGGCCCTGCGAGCGCTACAAACGACAGTTTGTAATCTGAGTTTCGAGAATCGCCGACGCACCAAGTACTTCCAACTGATCCATGGCGTCTGTCACCAGATCACGTTTAACCATGACCTGAACGGCACACCAGGCGGAATCTTCGAGCGCATTGACCGTCGGCGACCGATACCCGGGCGTGATCGCCTCAGCCTCTTTCAGTCGGTCGCGTGCGATGTTGTATTCAAGCAGTGTGTATTCACGCGCAATAACAACACCCTCGATACGCCGAACAATACGATCCGCAAGTGTCGGGTTTTTTAAATTTGGCCCCTGAATCAGCACCGTTTCATACTGTCCAATTTCGTCCAGTATGCGCAGTCCATTCGCGGCCAGCGTGCTCCCCGTTTCGACCAGATCAACAATCGCGTCGGCCACACCCAAAGCAACCATGACTTCAACACTGCCAGAAAGCGCAACAATACGTGCGTCGCCGCCATGCTTGCCCAGATACGCCTGAGTCACATTCGGAAAACTGGTTGCCATGCGAACACCGCGCAGCTGTGACGGCTCGGTGATGCTGGATGTTTCAGGAACACATACCGCGAGGCGACATTTCCCGACCCCCAGCGCCAGACGCGTCTGAACATCTGCCATGGACTCCGCAACAAGATCACTGCCCGTGATCCCCATGTCGATGGCGCCTTCAGCACAGAGGACAGGGATGTCGTCGGTACGCAAAAAGGTGATCTCGACGGGTTTGTCCCTGACCTTCGCAAACAGGCTGCGTGCGGGCCGATTGAATCGGAGACCAGCCTGCTTCAGAAGGTCTTCCGCGCGTTCCGACAAACGCCCTTTACTGGGCACCCCTATTCGTAAACTTTCCATCATCACTCCTGCTGAGACCGCGAGGCTTTTTCGTCGACACCCGAGACGCCAAACCGTTTCCGCAATTCCGTTTCAACGTCATCGAATCGCACGTCTTTGTGGCCCAACATCACACAGACATGATACAGAAGGTCTGCCGCCTCGGCGATCAGATGGACGCGCCCGGCGTCGCCCGGCTCGCCAGCCGCCTCGACGACTTCAGCGGCTTCTTCCAAAATCTTAGCGCCGATCGCCTCGACACCACCCGCAAACAGTTTCGTGGTGTACGACGACGGCGGAGGGTTGGCTTTACGATCTTCGATCACAGCCATCAGGTCATCCAAAACGGAGCGGGTTTTACACATGAGAGCCAGACTGCCAGCGACACCCATGCCGGTCAACAACTTACAGCCTAGCCTGATCTATTCATCAACGTCGTGACGAGAATGCATATATTGCGTCAGATCAAGGGCCTATTTGTGAATGGCGGGCGAAGGCGTGCAGGTGCACGTCGAGGTCGGCATTCGCAAATAAGTGCTTGAGATGGCGTGAGATATACATTCGCAGTAGATGTTGGTGAATAGATCAGGCTAGCGTCGTCCAACCTTAGTCCCCGCTGGGATCGACGTTGCGCCGTTGCACCTTTTTTTCCGCCTGATGGTGCTTGTCTTCCAACATGCGCTGCTTGGAGCGGCGCGAGCGGCGGCGCTTTTGTCGGCGGATCTTTTCGCGCTCGTCCTGGCGCTTGCTGCGCTCTCCTTCGAGCCGTTCTTTTAACTTTTCACACAATGCGCGCCGGGCCAGAAAGCGGTTCATATCCCGTGAACGTGAACGCTGAATTTTTACGTCCAAATCGTGGTCCGGATCGCGCAGATACACACAGGAGTGGGTTTTATTGACCTTTTGCCCCCCCTTGCCCTTGCCCAGCACGAACTTTTCAATCAGGTTGTCTTCCTGAATACCGAGGCGTTTCATTTCCTCAATCAACGCATTGCGCTTTTGCTCTGAAATAAATGCATCCGCCATGATGGCCTTATCCTAACACAACCCTAGTGGTATAAACGCGACTTACACTTGTGTCGCCCCATGCACTAATCGCATGATGACACCGTGTTACGCCAGTAGAAAGCCACATGACCCAGGAGCCCCGAATGACCCACGACCTTGTACGACGCCCCTTAGCCCTTTTTGGTTTGGCCATCATGCTTGCGGGCTGCGTCGCACCGCGCGACCATATTCTTTATGACGAAACATCGAGCAACACGACCAGCGCCGTACGCATTGAAGTACCCAAATTGGTCATGGTAAAGCTCCTTGATGGGCACACCATTGCGCGGGACAGCCTGCTGCCTTTCTCGCACACGCGCGTCCTGCAACTCACGCCCGGCAATCACACGCTCGAGCTGTATTACGAAATCATCTACGAGACGGGCGAGGAAGCGTACACGAAATTCCGATCCGACACCGTCACGATCACAACGAACCTCGCGGCAGCTGCGGCCTATCGTGTTGCACACGGTGATCCATGGGAGGACAAAACCGCCGACCATCCGACGTCCACGAAAGTCTCCATCGCCCTATTGCAAATCGCGCCAGGGCGCCAGGGCACCGCGTTGAATGACGCCAACACAGCGAACGCATTGAAACGGCCACCCGTTTCTCATGCACAGCCTAGTCCGCCCTCAACAAAGACGCTCGAGGAACTAAAAGCGTCCTGGGAAACAGCCAGCCCAGAAGAGCGCGAGGCCATCAAGGCGTGGATCAGCAAAGAACCCGACGACGCCTCAGGTCAGTAGCGGATTTCCACACCGGAAAAAAGCCCCTGCGGCGAGTCGATGCTATGCGCCACGTCTGTCACGCGTGCAAGCGGCGGCCCTTCTTTACACCACGCCAGAAAGCGATAAACCGCCCCTTCATCCCCCTCGAGCACAGCACGGACGGCCGCGCCATCGGGCTCATTGCGCATCCAACCCGTCAACCCGAGCTTCAACGCTTCCGCTCGCGCTGACATCCGGAACCCGACCCCCTGCACACGCCCCGTGACCACCACGTTCAAACGACGACATGCTCGCCCTTCATTCTGCATCGTTCACCATGGGCACAAACCGTACGGACAGATCATCAGCGCGCTCAACGTTACCCTCATGACGCTTGAGAACCACCAGTCGCTGAGCGTTCACCCCTACAGGAACAATCATCCGCCCGCCCTCCTTGAGTTGATCCACCAACAACTCAGGCACCGATTCCGGCGCGCAGGTGACCATGACGACATCGAACGGTGCATGCGCCGGCCAACCTTTATGCCCATCACCCTCCAAGAGCATCACGTTGTCAAAGCCCTCAGCCGGGAGTACATGACGGGCGTGCGCGGCCAACTCGGGGACAACTTCGACACTATAGACGCTGGCGCCCATCGCCGACAGGATGGCAGCCTGATACCCAGAGCCCGTGCCGATTTCGAGAACACGCTCACCGGGTGAAATCTGCATGCACGCCGTCATGTAGGCGACAACGTAAGGTTGCGACATGGTCTGCCCCGCGCCGATTAGGCAAGGATGATCACCGTAAGGATCCCGAGATGACCGTTCAGCCTCAGGAATAAACGCATGCCGCCGGACACGCTGCATGGCGTCGAGCACGGCGGCATCCGTGATCCCCCGGGCTTTCAGTGTCGCGATCATTGACATAGGGGCTCCACGCGATCGACGCCGCAAAATCAGTTACAAACGCGATACAAAACACGGCTTTTGTCAACCAGATGGTTGTCGTCGAACGTCACGCCTTCTTCAGCCAAAAGTCGACGTTTTGCGTGCACCGCATCGCCCTCTGTGCACCCCAAGTAGCCACCAAGGCGTAGGGTCGACGAAATGACGCGGTGACAGGGCACCGTGGGCGCAAACGGATTTCGTTTGAGCGCCTGACCCACCGCCTGGGACGACCCACAACCAATGGATTCAGACAGCACTTTATAGGTCGTCACGCGTCCCTTCGGCACGCGAGACAGGGCATCATAAACGCGTTGTTGGAACGCTGTCGTTCTGAGAGGGCGCATCGAGTCTTCCTCCTGGATGGTAATAGCGTGTTGTTGGGTAGGCGAAATCGATGTCGGCGTGCTGGTCGAAGGCATCTAAAATGGCTTCCCAGAACAGTTCCTCAGATCCGCGCCTGCGCTTGGGGCGCACGAGGTAGCGAATGGTCAGCAATACGCCGCTGTCACGCACCGCCGTGTAAACGACGGGTGTCAATTTACTGAAAAAAATCAGATACTGCATTGCCGCTCGACGCGTTTGCTCTTCGGCGTCGCCGGTCAAGTGCTCGGCCTTCTCACCGGCAATCTGAATCAGCATCTTCTTGGCTTTACGCCAGTCGCTTTCGAATGTCAGTAGAACCGGAATCTCATTCCAAATGAAATCAAAGCCGGTCGAGTAGTTCGCCAACGGCTCGCGTAAGACCTTGCTGTTTGGCACATTAACGAGCCGCCCCGTACTTTGCTCGGCGCCCACCCAGTTGCCAATTTCGAGCAGACTGAATTGAAAAGGGCGAATATCGACGACGTCCCCCTTGAGGCCACCAATTTCAATTCGATCCCCCACACGACAGGGACGACGCGTCACAAGAAAAACCCAGCCAGCCAAATTCGCAATGGTGTCATGCATGGCAATCGCCAGACCCGCCGACATTAATCCGAGAAAGGTGCCGAGGGAATGAATGCCGCTCGCCCAGATGTTGCCAATGAGAAGCACCATCAAAACGGCTTGTGAATAGCTAACCGTTTGACGCCAGAAATGAAACCGCGCCAAGTCTTGGATTTGCCGCCGCAGGGCACCCACCAAGCCGCGTTTCGCTATCCACAACAAGAGAAAGACAAGCAGCGTAGCCAATAGACGCGCCCGAATATCATCTTCAGACGATGGTAGAAAATGTCGCCAGAAATCGCTAGTCATCACAAAATCCCCTCTTCGCTGCTCACACGCCCATCATAACACCCTGCAAAATCAAAACAGTAGTTTTTTCTTTAATTGCACGCGGGGGGCCGACAAGATGGGCCGCATGAAGCAATTTGACTTTTCTTCCGCCCTGACCGCCGTCCGACAGCAGATTGGTAACGCGCGCCCGTTGTGGGCCCTGGTACTGGGCTCCGGTTGGAGCGTTGTCCTGGAACGCTTCGGCTCCGCACACATCATGGCCTATGCAGACATTCCCGGCTTGGGCCAAGCAGGCGTTCAAGGGCACGCTGGCGAATTACACATTGTTGAGATCAACGGTCGCGTTGGCCTCATTTTCGCAGGACGACGCCACCTTTACGAAGGCATCGGCTTCGGCCCCATCGCCACACCCGTCTACATTGCAAAATCGCTGGGCGCCGAAACGCTCTTGTTGACCAACGCCGCGGGCGGCATCCGCCCCGGGCTTGCACCAGGCGACCTCATGCTGCTCGACGACCATATCAACATGATGGGCCAAAGTCCGCTCGGCGGCGAACATGACGCATTCTGGGGCCCACGCTTTCCCGATCAATCCACGGTATATGATCCCGCCTTGCGTCAGACCCTGGCATCCGTTGCCGAGAGCGTCGGCCACCACTTGGATCACGGCGTCTATCTCGCCACATCCGGCCCGACCTATGAAACACCTGCCGAGATTCGAGCCTACGCGACCATGGGTGCCGACGCCGTTGGCATGTCGACCGTACCCGAAGCCATTCTCGGCAATGCCGCAGGCATGCGCGTGGGAGGCATTTCTTGCATCACCAACTTCGCAGCAGGCGTCGCGGATCAAGCGCTTGACCATGACGAGGTACTTCAGGTCACCGAGAAAGCCAAACCCCGCATGGGCGATGTGTTGGCAGCGATCTGCCGCCATCTCTCCGAGCCGCCACCCGCCTGATCGCACGCGCGATTGATCACCATTATGTCGAACCCAGAAGACCATAGCACCACACCCGAATCTGCAGCCCGCTTCGTGACGGAACGCCTGCAGCAGAATGGCTATGTCGCCACCTTTGCAGGCGGTTGTGTTCGTGATCGCCTGCTCGCCAAGCAACCCACCGACTTTGACATCGCCACGGACGCCCTACCCGAGCGTGTCGTCGAGCTCTTCCCCCGCGCACTCGAAGTGGGCAAAGCCTTCGGCGTCATCATTGTTCAGCACGACGGGCACGACATCGAAGTCGCCACCTTCCGCCTCGAAGGCGGATACGAGGACGGACGCCATCCTGAACATGTCTCCTTTTCCAAAAATATCGAAGACGATGCCCGTCGCCGCGACTTCACGATTAATGCCATGTTTTACGACCCGGTTGCGGACGAGGTGCTGGATTTCGTTCACGGACGCGACGATCTGGAAAAGCGCATCATTCGTTGCGTCGGCAAGGCGGAGGAACGCTTTGGCGACGACCACCTGCGCATGCTACGTGCCGTGCGCTTCGCCTCGCGATTCGGATTCGCCCTCGACGCGGAGACCCACAGCGCCATCCAGACGCATGCGGCACAGATTCAACGCATCAGCACGGAGCGGATTCGCGAAGAATTGACACGCACCTTCATGGAGGCACAGCACGCCGGCCACGCCCTGGTCCTTCTGGACGACGTAGGCCTGCTCGCGCATGTACTGCCAGAAGTGGCAGCGCTGAAAGGCACGGAACAGCCGCCCGAATACCACCCCGAGGGCGACGTCTTCAAACATGTCGTCCTCATGCTGAATACGATGAATGAGCGCACCCCCGAACTCATTTACGCCGTTTTGTTCCACGACATTGGCAAGCCCGCCACAGCCGAGTTCAGTGATGGACGCATTCGCTTCAACGGGCATGCCGAACTGGGCGAAACCATGGCGCAAACCATTATGCGGCGCTTGCGGTTCTCCAATCAGATGATTGACGACGTCTCCGCCTGCGTCTTGCGCCACATGCGCTTCATCGACGTACAGAAAATGCGCAAAGCCAAGTTGCGGCGCATGATCGGGGCACCCGTATTTCCAACGGAACTCGAATTGCATCGTCTGGATTGCCTGAGCAGCCACGGCATGCTCGACAACTTCGAGTTTCTAACCACGTACCGTGCCGACATGCTGGCCGAACCCGTGTTGCCAACGCCCTGGATTACAGGCCGCGACATTCTGGGTCTGGATGTCAAGGAGGGGCCCGATGTTGGGAAATGGCATCGGCTTGCGTATGATCAGCAGCTGGATGGTGTCATCGCGTCTCGCGAGGCACTGCTCAGCTGGTTGGCCGACGCCATCGCCGCCGAGTGTGACTAGCCTGATCTATTCATCAACGTCGTCACGAGCGTGCATTGATTGCGTCAGATCAAGGGGCGTATCGGCGAATGGCGGGCGAAGGCGTGCAGGCGCACGTCGAGGTCTGCATTCGCCGATACGCCCTTGAGATGGTGTGAGATATGCATTCGCAGTAGACGTTGGTGAATAGGTCAGGCTAGGCGATCTTCAGTGCTTTTTCGACGTGCTTGACGAGAACGGCCTCTTTATTAACCATTTCCTCGGTGATACGTAGTGATCCGACGCGACCGGTACGCGGTGCTTCGTACATCACGTCGAGCATGAGCTTCTCAACGATTGAGCGCAAACCACGTGCTCCTGTTCCGCGTTTAACGGCGACCGCCGCCAGTGCCCGCAGGGCCCCGTCCGTGAAGCTCAAATCGATGTCTTCCATGGCCAACAGCTTTTGGTACTGCTTGACCATACAATTTTCGGGCTCGTCCAAGATGCGTACGAGCTCTTCTTCACTCAACTGGGTCAGCGTAACGTTTACGGGAAGTCGTCCAACAAACTCCGGAATCAATCCGTAGCTCATCAAATCTTCCGGTTCAACGCTCATACCCTCTTCGCCGCCCAGTGTCAGCGCCACTTTGTTGTCTGCTTCATGGAAGCCAACCTTTTGCTTGCCGTAACGTCGACGCACAATGTCGTCGAGCCCAACAAACGCACCCCCACAGATGAACAGAATGTGCTGTGTGTCGATTTTTAAATATTCCTGCTGCGGGTGCTTACGACCTCCGCCCGGTGGAACGCGGGCGACAGTGCCTTCCAAGATCTTGAGAAGTGCCTGTTGCACGCCTTCGCCCGACACATCGCGTGTAATGGACACGTTTTCGGTCTTACGGCCGACTTTGTCGATTTCGTCGACGTAAATGATGCCCATTTCGGCGCGCGGAATATTGTAATCCGAGGCTTGAATCAAGCTAAGCAGAATGTTCTCGACGTCTTCGCCAACATAGCCGGCTTCGGTCAACGTCGTGGCGTCCACGATCGTGAATGGAACATCCAGAAACCGAGCGAGGGTACGCGCCAGCATGGTCTTGCCACAACCGGTAGGCCCCACACACATGATGTTGCTTTTTTCAATCTCAACGTTAGCGAGGGGATTGTCCGCCTCGAAATGGTCACTCTGGCGAAGGCGCTTGTAGTGATTGTGAACAGCAACCGCCAGAACCTTTTTAGCGTGCGTGTGTCCGATCACAAAGCGATCGAGGTGTTCAACAATTTCGTGCGGTTTCGGAACCTTCAGTTGGGCCGATTGCTCTTCACGCGTCTCCGTGTTCTCTCCGGAAAGAATGGTCGTGCATAACTGCACGCATTCTTCACAGATATTCACACTGGGACCCGCGACAAGCTTGCGCTGGCGCGACTGCTTCTTTGAACAGAAGGAACACGTGGTATTCTTTTCTTCAGCCACGATTACTTGCCTTTAGCAGGAGGTGTTGGCTCATCCTTGCGACTCTTAACGACCTCGTCGACGAGACCATAGGCGCATGCTTCTTCGGCAGACATAAAGAAATCGCGATCCGTGGAGACTTCGATCTCTTTTCGGGTCTTGCCAGAATGAAAACCAAGAATGTCGTTCAGACAGTCACGCAAACGCAGAATTTCCTGAGCCTGGATATTGATATCAGCAGCCTGGCCCTGTGCACCGCCCCAGGGTTGGTGAATCATGATGCGTGCGTTACTCAAAGCGTAACGTTTTCCCGCGGTACCTGCCGCAAGCAAGACGGCACCCATGCTGGCAGCCTGTCCAACGCAATATGTGGCAACATCGCATTTGATGAATTGCATCGTGTCGTAAATGGCGAGGCCAGCGGTCACAGAGCCGCCGGGGGAATTGACGTACACACTGATGTCTTTCTCAGCATCTTCCGCCTGCAGGAAAAGCAATTGCGCAATGATCAGATTACTGACGTCGTCATTAATACCGCTTCCGATAAAGATGATGCGATCCTTGAGAAGGCGCGAAAAAATATCGTAGGCACGTTCGCCACGGCCGGATTGTTCGACCACCATCGGGACCAACGTGTTTGCTTGTTCGTACATGATTCTGTCTCTCCTTGAAAACGTTTCGGTTACTTGATTTTGGCAATATCCAACAGATGATCGAGCGTCTTTTCCGACAGCAAGTCGGAACGCATACGATCCATACCGTTGTTTTCGTTAATTCGCTTGAGCAATTCAGCCGGAGGCATGTTGTAGCGTGCGGCCATTTCGGCGAGGTTCTTCTCGAATTCCTCATCCGTCACCGACAGGCTCTCCTCCTCGGCAATACGCGTCAGAATGTAGTTCAGTTTAACGCGATTGGTGGACGTCTGCGTTGCGGTGTCCAAGATGACTTGCTGCTGCTCTGCAATTTGTTCGTGTGTCGCACCACTGCGCACGACGTTGTCGACAATGCTGCGCGCGGTCATGCGGGTTTCTTCTTCAAGCACGCTCTGCGGTAGTTCCAACGAGGTTTTTTCGATCAACCACTTGGACACTTCCTCGCGCTGACGACCCTTCTCATTCTGCTGCGCCTGTTCTTCCATGTTTTCGCGCATGCGGGCTTTGAAGGCGTCCACGGAGTCGAGATCGAACTGCTTGACGAAGTCGTCGTCCAAATCAGGCAGAACGCGTTCGCGAATTGCCTTGGGGGTCACGCTATAGGTTGCGGTGCGCCCGACCAGATCCGGAACGGCGAATTCTTCAGGGAAACTGATGTCGATCGAAAGCGGCGCGCCTGTCGACTGACCCGTCAATGCGGCATTCATGCCCGGCAGAAACTCAGGGTCACCAATATGCATCCAGAAATCGGTCGATTCGGCCAGGCCCTTGGACTCCTCAGGCACCGCCTCTGTCATCGCAGCGCCATCCAGCGTGGCTGTGAAATCAACCTGAACCAGATCTTCTGCCTGAATCTCGGTGCGTTCGGAATCATCGTAGCGCGCGAATCGACCCCGCATGTCGTCGATCGACTGTTCAACCGCACTGTCTTCAATCGCAACCGTTTCGGCTTTGATCGAAACTTTTTTATATTTCGGCAGCTTAAAATCGGGTGCCACATCAATGGTGACGTTAAAGTCGAGACCCGTGGCCTTATCGAAAGCGACGTCTTTCACGTCGACAACAGCGACAGGCGTTATGCCTTCCTGATCAACGGCTTTACGATAAATACGGGGAACCAACTGGTCTTTGGCATCCTCAACGATGCGCTGTGCATAGCGCTTTTCAACCATGGCCTTCGGAGCCTTGCCACGGCGGAAACCAGGCATTTCGACGGCGGATGCGTAGGACGCCAAAAGTTCGTTGTAATCAGAAGCGATTTCGGCAGGTTCGGCCTTGATACGAATAACTTTGCGGCAAGGGCCGGCGTCTTCAACGGTAATGTTCATGATGAGGCTCTTCTCCTAAAAATGTAAAAGGCTATCCAGTGAAAGTCGATTCCACAGGGAAAGCCGAAAGATAGTACATGAGGGGACATCTCAAAGCAATGCCCGATTCATCCCCGATCATGCAGGTTTTGTGCTTTTCGACGCTGACAGGTCCAATTCGAACGGTTATAGTCTCAGGATGGAAACACAGACCGTTGACCGGCCCTCATTCGAAGAAGTATACATGCATTTCGCGGAATCGATTTCGCAACGGTCGACCTGCAAGCGGCTTCGTGTCGGCACCGTCATCACGACAACAGATTTCCGAAAAGTGCTCGCTGTGGGCTATAATGGCAATGCCTCAGGACTACCGGACCGCTGCGATCGTGATGAACCAGGTAATTGCGGCTGCCTCCATTCGGAGGAAAATGCGGTCATCAACTGCGACTCGCCGCGCGGCATCGAGAAATTTGTATTTGTGACCCACCTGCCATGCGTGGCATGCGCCAAACGCCTGATCAACCTGGGCAATGTTCGTAAGATCTATTACGCCCGCGACTACCGTTTACGCGATTCCCTGGAGCTACTGGCGCTGGCGAAGATAGAGGTGGTCCACCTCGAGAACGACTTTAGTTAATTCGGACACCGAGGCTTATTTATAAGCCGCGATGTAGCCGACCCAACCTTCTTCGTTGATGATCTTGGTGCGCTTGCGATAGACGTGATCGCTTTCACCATCGGCGCCCCACCCATGCGAGAAGGCGTCCGAACTGGCGAAACCCACTTCTTCGAGAATCTCTCTGACCTCCGGAACGCTCCACAGGCGCCAATCATAGGTAAACACACGGCGCATCCACGGATAGCCCCGATACTTGAAATGAATGTGCGTCAGAAGCTCGTTGGTCACGGCATTGAAAGTCTCGTGCTCCCATGCGTATTTGAAGCGCGGCAGCTTATCGCCATCGGGCGTCACGGCATTGCGAATGACACGCTCTTCCCAGCAACGGGTCGGCGCCGAGGTGCCCCCGTAGATGTCCATGACGAGCACGCCATCGGACGCCAAGGCCTTGTACACCGAGGTGAAGTAATTTTTGAGCTCTTCCCGCTTCTTGAAAATGAAGTAGGAAAAATTAAAGGCGATCGCGATGTCGATGGGTGGCGTTTTGGCTGTGAGCACGTTCGCGTGCATCAAGTTCACCTTTTTCGCGTCTTTTTTCATCCGATCAATGTAGTGTTTTCGCCCCCAGTCCAAGGTCGGCAAATCCAGATCGATGCCCCAAGCCTCATTCCCCCGACGGCGCTCGACCCAATCCACGGAGAGCAAGGCGGTTCCGCAGAAATCCTCGCGAAGTCGATGCGCCTGCTTGTGGCGCTTGTTGCGATACACACGCTCAATGAAATCAAGATCGGCGTCGGTGCTTTGGACGGAAGCCGAATAAAGCACGTGCTTATCGGTGCCCATGGGTGGAAGTGGCTTACGCTTGTCTGCTTTGCGGCTCACGATACGTTCCCCGGCGATGCTTAGGCACTGAGTTCGTGAGACGAACCAGCGCCTTTCGGAACGCGTATGTCCTCAACCAGAGCTTGAATCGATTCAGGCGGCGGCTTGGTAAAGGCCGACACGGTCAGCGAAACGGCGAAATTGAGTAGCATACCCAATGTTCCGATGCCTTCCGGTGAAATGCCGAAGAACCAATTGTCGGCCGTGTTCGCAGCTGGATTCACAAACTTGAAATAGATGATGTAGGAGGCCGTAAAGACAATCCCCGAGATCATGCCACTCATGGCTCCCTCGCGGTTCATACGCTTGGAAAAAATCCCAAGCACGATCGCAGGGAAGAATGACGAGGCGGCCAATCCGAAGGCAAACGCCACAACTTGGGCAACAAAACCGGGCGGATTAACACCGAAGTAACCTGCCAGAACGACAGCCACACCCGCGGCGATGCGAGCCATCAGAAGCTCTCGCCGTTCGGAAATGTTCGGAAACAGAATCTTCTTAAACAAGTCGTGCGAAATCGAGGTCGAGATCACGAGCAGCAGGCCGGCCGCCGTGGAGAGCGCCGCAGCGAGGCCTCCGGCCGCAACCAGCGCAATCACCCAGTCGGGCAGTAGTGCGATCTCGGGATTGGCCAGAACCATGATGTCCCGGTCCACATAAAGTTCGTTATCGCCGTCGAGCGGATCGTTGTCGAGCAGGGGCTGCCCATGAACGCCTTCTTCGCCGGAGACTTTTGGCTTACCCGCAAAGGCAGCACCGGGATGGTACTGAATCAGGCCGTCTTCGTTTTTATCCATCCACGCCAACAGACCGGTCTTTTCCCAGTGCCCGTACCAGGTCGGCACGGTCTTGTATTCCGCATTGGAAAGCGTGTTAATCAGGTTGGTGCGGGCAAAGGCCGCTACAGCCGGTGCTGTGGTGTAAAGAATGGCGATAAACAGTAGCGCCCACCCGGCGGAGATGCGTGCGTCCCGAACGCGCGGGACGGTAAAGAAACGAATGATCACATGTGGCAATCCCGCGGTTCCAACCATGAGGGCCATAGTGATGAAAAACACATCGATCGTGCTCTTCGAGCCGCTCGTATAGGCCTTGAAGCCCAAGTCGGTGTGCATCTTGTCGAGTTTATCCAGCAGATACATGCCGGACCCGTCATTGAGCTGACCACCGAAACCAAGCTGCGGAATGGGATTGTTGGTCATCATGATCGAAATGAAGATGGCTGGTACCAGATAGGCGCAGATCAACACGCAGAATTGCGCAACCTGCGTATATGTGATCCCCTTCATGCCACCCAAAACGGCGTAGGTGAAAACGATCAACATGCCAATGATGACGCCCGCCGTGATGTCCACATTAAGAAACTGTGAAAACACGATGCCGACACCGCGCATTTGCCCGGCCACATAGGTAAAGGAAACGAAAATGGCACAAATCAGGGCAACGAGTCGCGCCCACTTTGAATAGTAGCGCTCGCCCACGAAGTCAGGGACCGTGAACTTGCCGAATTTTCGAAGGTAGGGCGCCAGTAGAAGCGCGAGCAATACGTAGCCACCCGTCCATCCCATCAGGTAAACGGATCCGTCGCGCCCCACAAAGGAAATGATACCCGCCATGGAAATGAAGGATGCTGCTGACATCCAGTCAGCGGCGGTGGCCAATCCGTTGGCCACCGGATGCACGCCCTTACCGGCGATGTAAAACTCACCCGTGGATGAGGTACGCGACCAGATGGCGATGCCGATATAAACGGCAAAGGTCATGCCAACAATTGAGAGTGTCCAAATCTGAAGCAGATCCATCGCGTGTCCTAAATCTGAAAATCCTTGCCTTCATCCGGCTCAACATCTTCGGACAGGCCATGCTTGTGATCGAGATTGTTCATGAGGCGCACGTAAACAAAGATGAGTCCCACGAAAACGTAAATAGACCCTTGCTGCGCAAACCAGAAGCCAAGTTTAAAACCTGTGCCGGGAATTCTGATCTTATCGAGCTGGTCGACAAAGAGAATGCCGCAGCCGTACGACACGACGAACCATATCGAAAGAAGGACGACCAGATAACGAATGTTGGTCTTCCAATAAAGATCGCGGATGGATTGTTCTTTTGAATCACTCATAAGTAGATATCGAAGGCAATCCGGTCACGCTATAGGGCTTTCCTGTATCGATCAAGCACATAGTTTCCCTCTGCCGAATCCCTGTGCGCACGCGGGCAATTTGTTGACGACGGGCTGATATCATAAGATAATCCCTTCATGACGTGCCGAACGAATAACCTAGAACGCCGTGGTTTCACGCTGGTTGAAATCATGGTCGTCGTTGCCATCATCGGCCTGCTGGCAGCCATCGCCATCCCCTCCTTCAGCAAAGCGCGGCTCAACGCACAGATGAGCCGAGCGCAAAACGATCTGCGCGTGCTGGCCACGGCGTTCGAGCAGTTATCGATGGACACCGGGCAATGGCCGGGCGGGTACTCCACAGACGTGCCCTTTCCTGGGGGTGCGAATGAATTCGAAGATCTACGGCTGGGTATTGTGGGTTTAATGACCAACGACGGCACGTTCAACGCACGTTGGAACGGACCCTATGTCGAAAAAATGCCCGTCGACCCCTGGGGCTCGGACTACTGGTTCGACATCGACTACGCCTTGAACGGCGAAAACATCGCGGCGCTGGGCTCCTACGGCCCAAACCGCGACGGTCTCAATCAATACGATTCGGACAACGTCATTTACTCTATGTCCGAGTGATCCGAGCCGCTACTTGAGGTCGGGGTTGCCCGGGCCGAAGTGCTTCAACATCACAATCGGGTCTGTCTTCGATAGATTTGTGATGGTCAGGCCTTCCTGCGCCGCGGACTCGGACACAAAATACTCGTCATGGGAAAGCTGACCAAAACGGATCATTGTCGGGGTTTCTATATCCCAGACGCCCATGCTGCCATGCCCCTGCATCATGATCATACCGTAGCAGGCCGCATCCTTGATGGTCACCGTGCGTCCCGGAAGCACCGTCAACTCTTTGGCACTGTACGCGTCGTTGCGGTAACAGATCCACTTGTCAACATAGCCCAGTGCCTGCGCCTCTTCGTCGCTATGCAGCGGTTTTGGCTCCATGAAATGATTGTCGACGAAGTTCGGGTCGACGTTGGCCTCCCAGTCGAGCACTTCCATCAGATAGTTGTGATCCCCCAAACGGTCCTGAGGCGTGTCTTTCCAGAGCAGCTCTTCGGGCACAATAACGTGGTTCACTAAGGACTGATACATCGCGAACACGTCCGACGCCTTCTGAGGCTCATACGTGCACAGACTTCCCGGTGCGTGCAGAATGCCCGGCGGCACGTCCCAGCCCGTACCGGGTTGCAGACGATACGCCCTGGACAAGTTCGTGATTTTATTGTCGCCCTTGGGGAAGTTTTTCAAACATTCAAGCACCTGCTCCGGCTTCGTGCCGGGCTCGAAACCGAAGAACGTGTACGGATAGTCCGCGCCGTAGTTGTTGACCTGCGGCGGGAAATAATAGGCTTCAGGTTTGCCGTTTTGTCCGACCAAGGCGGCATGCTCATCGCGATGATGTACGTGATGCGGCAGCGGACCCTTGTTGTCGAAAAACTTGGAGTACATCGGCCAGCTCTGATGTTCATCCCACAGACGGCTACCCAACACGTCCCCTTTGAGAACATCCACAGCTTCGCGCAAGGTGACCTGCTGATCCCCGAAGACAACCTGACTCAGGCCCTCTTCTTTTCCGGTCAACGGCCCGTTTTCGGCAGGCGTTGTCGAGGAGAACCAGCGCTCATCGATGCCACCGCGTTCTCCGCCCAAGGCGTAGTAATCGTCAGGATGGAGTTTGATACGACGACCGGGAATACAGAACGAGCGCGGCACCCAGTTGGGAGCCAATCGCAACACGCCGTTGCCCTGATCGAATGCGTCTTTAACTGTCGTTTCGTTATTTGCGGTCATCGTACGTTCGGCCTTCTGTTTACGCTGTTAAGCGCCTTTGTAATCAATCGTTTTCCAAGTTTTGTCTTTGGCGGATTGCAGCACCGCTTCGCAGACGGCATCCGTTTTCACAGCATCTTCGAAATTAGGAGAAAAGGCAGGCGCGCCGTCTTCCAAACTCTTTAAGAACTCCATGATACAATGCACAAAGGTGTGCTCGTAACCGATGCTCGTCCCAGGAATCCACCATTTGTCCATATAAGGGTGATCGCCACCATTGTCGGTCACATGGATTGAGCGCCAGCCCTTGAGCGCCGAGTCATCACCATTATCGAAGTACGACAGACGATGCAGATCGTGCAAGTCCCAGGCAATCGATGCGTCTCGGCCGTTAATTTCCAGCGTTTTGAGTGCTTTGTGTCCTCGCGCATAGCGCGTCGCTTCAAAGATCGCGAGCGAACCGTTGGCAAAGCGTGCAAGGAAGGCGCTGGCATCATCGATGCTGACCTTCTGCATCTGTCCCGTGCTCTGATGGACGCGTTCCTTAATGAAGGTCTCGGTCATGGCGGTGACGGATTCGATCGGTCCGTTCAGCCACATCGCCGTATCGATGCAATGCGCGAGCAAGTCACCCGTCACGCCACTACCAGCGGTTTCGATGTCGAGGCGCCACAGCCCCTCGCCGCCCTGCGGCAGATCTTCGCTGATGGTCCAGTCCTGCAGGAAATTTGCACGGTAATGGAAAATCTGGCCCAAACGACCTTCGTCGATCAGGTTTTTGGCCAATGTGACGGCCGGCACGAAGCGGTAGTTGTACCACACCAGTGAAGGCACACCAGCGGCAGCGACGGCGTCGGCCATTTCACGACTTTCGGCAGAATTCATTGCCAACGGCTTTTCGCAGAGCACCATCTTGCCCGCTTTTGCAGCAGCAATAGCGATCTCTTTGTGCATGTTGTTTGGTGCTGCAATATCAATGGCGTCAATATCGTCGCGCTCGATGACCTTGCGCCAATCGGTTTCGTAGCTTTCATAGCCCCAATTTTCGGCGAAGGCCTTGACGCGTGCTTCGTCGCGTCCGCAAACGGTCTTCAATACGGGCTTATACTCGAGATCGAAGAAGTAGTTTACCTTCGTGAACGCGTTGGAATGGGCTTTGCCCATCAACCCGTAACCAATTAGGCCAATATTGAGATTTTTCATCGTATTTTTCCAGTGTGCGGCCCCGCCCCTTGTCGGTGCAGCGCGGTTAATAATTATAACGTACGATTGTGTTATGCCTGACAACCAAGCATTAGACTCGGAAGGCTAAATGAATCCCGCCGGATGAGTCAAGTGCAGGAAACAGCAGAATACGACATGAAAGTACTCGCACCCCAGTAGCCGAAGTTTTGCCACTCGCTACGCTGGAGGTACTGAGACACCGAGGAGAAGAGACAGCGAGCCCCAACTATTTATCGCTGGCTTCGTTTTGCGCGAGACGCAATGTCGTGACCGTGACGATGTCTCGCTTCCGCCGCTCGACACCGCGGCGTTGCTCAAATGTTCCGCTGACAGCGACCTTTTTGCCATCATACTCGGCGATCTTGGCCTTGACCTCGGGCAGCGCACGCAAATCCAGTTCCCATGACACCCCATTTGCCACGATAACCGTACCCGTCGTCTCACCACCAATGGCCATCAACCCGGTTCGCAGCGTTCCCGTAACCTCGACCGTAATTGAATCTTCCCCAGCATCCTCCCCGGCGCTCAATCCACAAGCCGGCCCGAACACCAACCCACACAAAACGAAAACAGCGACTCTCGGTGATAATAAACGCATACGCGCGCTCCTCTTGTTAATTCGCCCAAAGGGGCTCCCGCCAAACCATCACCCATACACCGAACGGTAATATCTGTAGCCCGATAGTTGCACAGCCCCCCAGGGGGTGTGCGCTCTCACGCTCGTTCGAGCGGGTGTGCGATCTAGGCTATGGGCAAAAGCGACCATGAAAAAACAGTATCACCGGGAGGGCTGATCAGAAAGTGGAATGTGGTGGATCTCAATGACCATTTTGAAAATTGAAACGCTGACCCCTTTTGCCTGAGGGTTCTTCGACACCGCCAAGTTACGCCACCCCATGAACGTACCCAAGTTGACGCCACGTTGCTTACAAAAAGCCTTCTTCGAAAGTCCGCTCGCCGCATGCTCGTCAATTAATCGTAATCGGCCTTTGGCGCTGTAGCGCCGCGTGACTCGCCGTCTCTTTGTCGGTTCTTCTGTATTCATGGACCAGGTTTATCACCTAGCCGGAACACCGTGAAGGGGGTCGACGATCGGACGCTTACGGATGAAACGCAATGCCTTGGAAACGAATGCTCGCCTACGTTACTGGCTCACTTGAGGAATCGCTACTCACACGAGTAGAATACCTGATAGAGGAGAATCGTGTCTTGCGAACCCAGATAGAAGGACGCGTACGCCTGACTGATCCGCAACGCCTTGTGTTGTCGGAGAAGGCCGTAGCAATGGGCAAACTGATGGCCGATACCGTCACCATCGTGAAGCCCGAAACTATCCTGAAATGGCACCGTAGGCTTGTCGCCAAGAAATTCGACGGTTCGAAACATCGAAAGAAGATGGGTCGACCACGTCTTCTTGCTGACACCGAGAATCTGATCGTAACGATGGCCAGGGACAACCCGTCGTGGGGCTATATTAACCTATAAAAGAAACTAGGCCACTATTTGTGCTAATGGGCCGTTCCTAATTCAATTTAGACTCTTGGGGAAAATATTCACCCCAAAACGATTTCGAATCCTCTTTGCCGTTCAATACGTTTTCAAGGGAGGCCGCACTCTTCGGTGAAATCGTAACCGGCAAATGTCCCGACCGAAATGCATTAAACACGATCTTGTTGCCCAGCAGGTCCTTTCCGCTTCGCACGTAGACAGGAAGACTCTCGTCTACATAAGGCATGATCTCGGTCCATGTGGGCCGATGTTTGCGCTTATAGAGTTCGTAGTTCTTCGCCATCCATTTCCTGTAACTGCTTGTAAGCTCAGCGAGTTCGCACCGAAGCGCCTCCGCATCGGATATCCCAAGTTCTTCTAAAGGACGAATAGCATCTATCTCTTTTGCGCCATGGTCCTGCAGCTGCGTCACCATTTCGGAGCGATCGGCTGCGCGAGCTCTCATTAGCGCGGTCGTGCCGTACATATCCTTCAAGTTCGGATCGGCCCCCGATTTTAGAAGTAGATACACGACATTCGTATTCCCTGAATCAACGGCTAACATCAAAGGACTGTATTGCCGCCATGGCAGCTGGTAGTTCATTTTGGCCCCCGCTTTTAGAAGTAGGTCAGCTACCTCGTCGGAACCCTTTTTGCAGGCGTATAACAGAGCAGTCCACCCTTTCTCTCCGGTCAAGGCATTAACGTCCGCTCCTTCGTCTATCAACTTCTCAACGACATCGACGTCGCCGTCATATGCCGCTTGAATGATTGGGATGTCCTCCCTTGCTCCTTTTCCCGCCTCAGAATCCGAGACGATAACGATATACATAGCAACCAATATCCAAAATCGCCCACCTGATCTTTTTCCTTGCTTCATCTTTAACTCCGTCTTTTCAAAGACCCTAGCGGTCACCAAACTTCCGACGTCCCCACGGCCCTTAATCCGTTCGTAGCCACATGCAGCACTATACGACATTCGACCCTATTGCTGCCAACCATGATCGGTGTCGAAACCGAACCTTTCCCATACCGATTTGCAACTCTTAGATAGAAATAGTCATCGCCTTGACCGAATGAAAAAGCATTGGTGTATCCATCCACCGGCGCCGTCTGCATATGTCGAAATTGTGAATATGTAATTATTTCATTACTCGGAGCCGACACAAGTGGAACCGCCTGTAGGCCATAGTCGTCCATAACCCGCAACTGCACGTTGGAAGGAAGCCCCGCAGCATCCATGAAGTAGTCACCGTAGCTGTTAGTCGCTGCAGAAAGATAGATAGTAGCGGCGGGGATTTCGTTTTCTGGCTCGACGACATAGTGGACGGCTTCGCCGTCTCCTATCGCAGAAACGTCTACTACCGAAGATTGTCCGGTTGACGTGGACCAGATGACGACGTCATGCGTGACCATGGAGGAAACCTGAGGGATAGGCCAAAGCACAACATTCTCATTCGTCACGACAAGGGTTCTGACGGATCCATTCGTGATCAGTACTTCGCCGTTGATTGCATAGTATCTCGTGGATGAATAGCGGTTACTACTCGTGAACTCTAACATCGCGGAATGGCAATTACTGTACGTCACCGAAAACAACCCGTTCGTCAAGGATTGCTCGTACTCCAACAACGAAACTTCGGCATCAAGCGGATTCCCGTCCTCTCCCCAAATTTCAACAGACACGTTTCCATCAATTGCGAAGCCATTGGTATCCACCAGTGTACCGGATACATCAATATCGCCAATGAAAAGGTTGGAAACTACTTGTGCGAGCGTATGCGTTTCCGCGATTGCGCGGTTTGCTGTAAACAGCAGCAACACCCCTACTAACGCAGCGCGAAGGAAGAGAGCTTTTCCATTAAGGTTTAACATGTTCAGTCTGAGTATATTTTCATCATTCATTTCTACGGTTGCTCCTTGCCTTTTGGCCAGCTATTTTCGTTGTTCAACGCGTCATACCAGCGCCATACATCCTGTAGAGGCGCAGCCCAATGATCGCTGTGAACGTTGGGTCGCCAGCCCTTAGAGGATGCATTGATATTAAAGGTCGTAGAGGGATTAATCTGTTGGCCCTGAGTAGGTTCAAATTTTGAACGAGAAACATCAGGATCCCCGAGACCGATAATTCGTTTGGTCATTTCCACCATCGCGGCCTGCCGATGTGCCAAGTTGCGGCCATCCGATGGCGACTACCATCATTGGGGTCGTGTCTCAAGATTCAAGTTTTCGGTTGCTTCGCGTACGAGATCCCTGGTTGCCCTGTCGGTGGCCACTTCGCGTTCGAGCCTCC
>JBLHHU010000027.1:0-21588 GCA_047615735.1 Kiritimatiellia bacterium
CTTTCGAGCTCTTGATTTGGAGTGCGGTGGCAGAGTCCGAAGCGAGCTTGCGATCGTAGGACGTCGACACCGCTTTTGCAGAGCCCGACAGTCACGACCGCACCTTCGGCCACGTTTCGCGTTAAGAAAACACAGATTCGTTCACCACAGCCCCTGAAGAAAAGCGGTGTCGACGGGTTCGTTCCTCACCCTCTGCCACCGCACTCCAAGTTTCCCATCAGAAAAGCGCTGACTTGTCCGCCGTAGCGCGCAGCGCGTAGGAGGAAAGCGCGGTATATACCAGCCCAGGGAAAGGTCCTGTGTTCCGCCCTTTCAGGCCATAGACGCATTCGGAAATCTCTTAAGTTGACGCGTATGAGCGTAGCGCGTGGTAAATCATGTCTTTCGCCCATGGGATGCTTGCGCAGGCAGTCACAGAGTCTACAATTGACAATCCTTGCCTGCAGGGTCAAATTGCTGGTCTCTAAAGTGCTGGAGAAGGAGGAGCCGGGTAGCGTGCTAGTCGATAGCACACGGATCGGGAACCAGCGCATTCAGGCGGCCAACAAAAGGAAACGGTAATGATGCGAATTTCATCTTTGTTTTGCGTCCTCATGACGCTGATTTGGGGCGCCAGCGCCTCAGCCCAAACCGCACATAGCGGTGGTAAACTCCCCGGTGACGTGAAGATCCAGTTGGTCAAGGTGGCCGATGGATTCGTCGACCCCATTAACGTGGTTTCCGCGCGTGATGGCAGCGGTCGCATGTTCATCGTTGAACGCCCAGGCCGAATCCGCATCATTGAAAAAGATGGTACCGTGGTGAAACGCCCCTTCCTCGATATCACTGAAACGGTCGTCAGCTCGTTCGTGGAACAAGGGCTCTATGACATTGAGTTCCATCCCGACTACAAGAAGAACGGCCTCTTCTACGTTCACTATTCGGACATGTGGTTCAACGGCGACTCCTTGATCGTTCAATACAGCGTCTCCGAAGACAATCCCAACAAGGCAGATCCGAAGAGCAGCAAAGTGATCATGCAAATTGAGCAGCCTTACGCCAACCACAACGGCGGCGAATTGGTGTTCGGCCCCGACGGCTATCTCTATATTGGTAGCGGCGACGGTGGCTGGGAAGGCGACGTGTTGGGCGCGGGTCAGGACCTCACGACCTTGCTAGCAAAAATTCTCCGCATCGACGTCAACACGCAGGGCACAGATCGCGCCTACGGGATTCCAAAGGACAATCCTTTCGTGACACCAAAACAGCAGATGGTGCTTTTCGGCGTCTCCGAGTTGGCCTTCTCGAAGATTCACCCTAATGCCCGTCCTGAAATCTGGTCCTACGGCGTTCGCAACCCCGTGAAGATGGAGTTCGACAGTAAGACTGGCGACCTCTACATCGCCGATGTGGGCCAGAACCACTGGGAAGAAATTAGCTTCCAGCCCGCTGGCAGCAAGGGCGGCGAAAATTACGGATGGAAGTTCATGTGCGGGACACACCCTTTCCCCATCGATTCAGGTGGCCCAGTCGTCGGCATTCCGCCGATCGCTGAATACAGCCATATCAACGATGGAATCTGCGTCATCGGGTTTGGCATCTATCGCGGCACGGCCTACAAGGCCCTTGAAGGCGTCTACTTCTTCGGCGACTGGGGCACCGGCAAAATCTGGGGCCTCGCCAAAGACGGCGACGGCAAATGGCAGATGGAGGAGTTGCTCGACACAAAACTGCAGCCCACCGGCGCCGGCAGAGACGAAGACGGCACGATCTTCATCACCAATGCGACAGCAAATTACGGCGGTCCTGTGCGGCCTTCAGACAACGCACCCGGCGCTGTTTGGAAGATCGTCGACGCCAACAACGTTCCTGCAGGCGCCGAAACGGCTGCTGTGGAAACGAAATAGATCCAACCCGATTGGAAACGTTCATGGTGGCGTCAATTGATGGCGCCGCCATTTCTGTATAAATCGACCGTAAAGGTTATTGAATGAGTCAACGCCCTTTCCCCTTCGTCGCCGCCTGCGCTTTTACGCTTTGCCTACTTTCAGCGCCCTGCACGACACCCTTGGATGCCGCCGAAGCAACGACCGCGCATCAACACCACGAACACCCCAAAGGTGAAACCGCCACGAGCACCGACAAGCACGAGCCCCCGCCTGACTTTATCAGCAAGGGCGAAACCGCCACGAGCGTCAAACTGACGATTATCGCGACCTACGACGAAACCAACCACGGCATGAACTTTAATGGGTTCTCACACGGTAAGGCGCTCTACACCATACCGTTGGGCTGGACCGTCGACGTTGACTTCATCAACCGTTCGGCCGTCCCGCATAGCGCCGTTGTGGTCGAGGACTACAAGACGTCCAAAATGCAGGTCGGCAAACCCTACTTTGCCGAAGCCGCCACGAAAGATTACGACAAAGCAACCGCCGAAAAGAGCGGCCATTTCAGTTTTGTGGCCGATGAGGCCGGCGATTTCGCCATTGCCTGTGGCTTTCCAATTCACGCTGCGAACGGTCATTGGATGGCCCTCAAAATTAGCAAAGAGGCCAAACAGGCCAGCCTGACGTTGCCAGATGGCACCAAGGTCGTCGTAAAATAAAGCCTACGAAGGGGCTCCTTATGAAGATTCCTCGCTTTCTGTTGAAAGAATCCATCATCGCCCCAGCCAATTTCAATCGTTGGCGTGTTCCACCCGCCTCGATCGCAATCCATCTTTGCATCGGCTCCGTCTATGCCTGGAGCATCTTCAATCCGGCGCTCATCAAGGAACTCGGTGGGGTTGTCAGTGCCGCTGATGACTGGTCGCTTTCTTCTGTGGTGTGGATCTTCTCCGTAGCCATCGTATGCCTGGGTCTCGCGGCGGCCGTGGCCGGAAAGTGGCTCGAAGAAGTCGGCCCGCGCTGCGTTGGCGTGACGGCAGCGTTTCTATGGGGCGGCGGATTCCTGATTGGCGCCCTTGGTATTCACCTTCACCAACTGTGGCTCATCTATCTGGGCTATGGCGTGCTCGGTGGCTGCGGCCTCGGCCTTGGCTACGTGTCTCCGGTCAGCACCTTGATCCGCTGGTTCCCGGATCGACGCGGCATGGCAACAGGCATGGCCATCATGGGTTTCGGAGGCGGTGCCATGATCGGCGCTCCGGTTAAACAGTGGCTCCTCGGCCTTGGCTTCAAAGCCCCCGAGTTTCTCGGTGCCGCCAACGACGTGCAGCTCACGCTTGAAGGCGGCCGACAGTTCGTTCAGTCATCCGAAGGCCTGCGCGAAGTCGTCGTCGCCACCGCCACGGATCTGGCTGGTTTTTCCGGCGCCCTACAGGAAGGCGTTTACGCTGTCGGCACAGGAAACACAGGTGCCGTCAGCACGTTTCTAATCCTAGGCATCGTCTATTTCGTCGTGATGCTCGTGGCCGCCTTTTCCTATCGGGTCCCCGCCGAAGGATGGAAGCCAGCCGGTTGGACGCCGCCAGAAGAGGGTAAATCGAAAATGATTACCCGCCACCATGTGCATATTGACCAGGTCCTTAAGACGCCCCAGTTCTATCTGCTCTGGATCGTGCTGTGTTTTAACGTGACCGCCGGCATCGGGGTCATCGGCGTGGCCAAAACCATGATGCGTGAAATTTTCGGCACCACGCTGCCCGCTGTGGTCGACGGCTCTTTTGCCGCGACCTATGTCCTGATGATCAGCGTGTTTAATATGCTTGGCCGTATTTTCTGGGCCTCAACCTCGGACTTCATCGGTCGCAAGAACACCTATCACTGCTTTTTTGTGTTCGGCACCCTGCTCTACCTCTCCATTCCTTTTGTGGCCAGCGCCGTAAGCGCGTCACCAAGCATGGTCTGGCTGGTATGCTTCTATGCGGTCACGATGCTGATCTTCACTATGTACGGCGGCGGTTTCGCCACCATTCCTGCCTATCTGGCGGACGTGTTTGGGTCGCGCTTTGTTGGCGGCATTCATGGCCGCCTGTTAACCGCTTGGAGTACCGCCGGCATCTTGGGCCCGCTCGCCATCACGAAACTGCGCAACAACTCGATGAACGCCGCACTGCAAGACCTCAAAGGCTTGGCCGATCCAGCCACCTTCCAAAATCGCTTCGGTGCGCCCATCGAACAGTTCGACGAATTGGTGAAGGCAAAAACCGTCACCGTCGCGCGCCTCATGGACGTGATGCCAGAAGGCACCGTCGATCCGACACCCAGCCTCTACAACTCGACCATGTTCGCCATGGCCGCCCTGCTTGTCATCGCCTTCTTCGCCAACCTCGCCGTCAAACCGGTCGACCCCAAGCATCACATGGCCGAAGACACGACCTGAGCGTGATTCTGAGCGGCACGGTGTGCGAAACGCTGGCCCTTAAAAGCCGGCGGAGCCCGCCGGTCTCCAGCCGGTCTGATGGAGAAGGGGGCGCCATTCGGTTCGAAAATTCCCCTTGGAGCCCGGCGGGCTCCGCCGGACTTTTCTAGAACGATGACGACGGTCGTTAGCAGGGCATAGTGCTGTCTTTTTCCATTCGGTTTCATTGCTCAAGCGCCAATAGAATTGAGATCACGAGAATCCACGCCTTCATATGATGGAACAAGCTTCGACTAAGGCGTCGACGTCGTCAACGGCAACAATCTGGACCCTCCTTTGGCACAGGGACCCGCTTGGCCTCCAAGAGGACCGCTTTACCAATTTTTACCTTCTGTGGGTCGAACGAAAGTAAACCCGGATGGTCTGTCCCGAATGGCACTAGTTTAAGCTCTTCCAGCGTCAAAATTAAAACCATTCACAGAAGGTCGCGAAGGACGGAAAGGCTCAACCACTGCTGCCGGCGGGGCCCCCGCACCAGAGATTCGCTCTGCTCACCACGGTGCGGGGGCTCCGCCGGCTTGCCCGCCGTAGCGCGGAGCGCGAAGGAGGGTTCTTTCCTTCGTGTCCTTCGCGACCTTCTGTGAAATTCTTAAGAGCAAAAGGAACCATGCTGGAACCGCTTAAACTAGTGCCATTCTGGTCTGTCCCATTAAACACCTGAAGTCTTCCGCCGGGGATCCGCTATTTGCTTCGTTTTGGACGGGTTTTCCCGTAAGAAGGGCACTCATTCGCACTAAACGGGATTCAGGCAAATGGGGTAAGGCCGCGTCCCCGCAGGAGACCAAATCATGAAAACAGTGGCTAAACCTTTCAGCCCTCAGCGCTATCGCTTGAATCTGGAGTATGCCGGTACCGGCTTTAGCGGATGGCAGAAGCAGAATAATGCGCGCACCATTCAGGGAACCTTGTTGGACGTGGCCGTCGAAATCTTCAACGATTCCGAACTGGATATTCAGGGTAATGGCCGCACCGATGCCGGCGTTCATGCACTTGACTATACCGCTCATCTGCAAACCTCTGCAGGGGGCATGGAACCGGAAAAGATATGCGACAGGTTTAACAACCTGCTTCCCTCTTCGATCGTAATGCACTCGGTTGCCTCCTGCGGAGCCCGTTTTCACGCCCGTCACAACTGCGTTGGTCGCAGCTACCTCTATCAGATTTCCACTCGCAAAAGCGTGTTCCAAAAGAATTATGCATGGTGGCCAAAGGAACAGCTGAATACAGCCGCCATGATTAAGGCGGCTGAGCAATTTGTCGGAATGCACGACTTTGCATCCTTTGCCGAGAAACCGGAGTTGAAGAAATCGACAAAAGTTTTGCTGAACGGGGTCTATCTCTTCGAGGAGGAGGATATGCTGCGTCTGCGAATTGTTGGCTCACACTTCCTCTGGAAGATGGTTCGCCGTATGGCCGGTCTCCTGGTTGAGGTCGGTCGGGGAAAGCTCTCCGCCGCTAAGGTCGCAGACTATCTTGAAGGGACGGCCGGAAACACCGCGGAATTTACAGCCCCCGCATTCGGTCTCTTCTTTGAGAAGGCCTTCTACAACAAAGATGAGCTAAATAAGTTCCTTATTCTCAGCGGGCAAGAAAGGCCGTCATGAGTACTGAATTGAATTTACAGGACTGGACACCGGACGCATTGGCGTATCAGATCAACTTACGGTCGCTGGCGTATCGCGAAGCGCGCAATGCGTTTGAGGCGGTTGACGAGTCTACGCCTGCAGATTCACCGCTGGCCTATGTGACCGCCAATCTGGCGACGCTGAAAACGCTGGGGGCCAACTTACTTTACCTCATGCCACCCTACCCCGTCGGACTGACCGATCGAAAAGGGATCGGGTCGCCCTATTCCACGCGCGACTTCCGCAATGTGGATCCGGAATACGGCACGCTAAAGGAGCTCGCGACCTTTGTGCGCAGCGCGCACGCGCTGGGGTTCAAAGTCATTTTCGACATCACGCCCAACCACACTAGCCGCGACAACGTCTGGACCACGTCGCATCCGGAGTACTACGTCAAAGCCGAAGACGGCGGACTATTCTACGACAGGGACTGGTCCGACACCGCCAAGCTCGACTACACCCACACCGGTCTGCGCCAAGCCATGATCGACGTCTATGAGCATTGGCTTAATTTTCTTGGTGACGACGGCGTGGATGGCTTTCGCTTCGACATGGCGCATTTCATCAATGACCTGAGCTTCTGGGATGAGGCACTTCCCGCGCTGCGCGCGAAACATGCCGACCGCGAACTGCTCTTTCTGGCCGAGTGCTATGGCACCGCCAATAACATGGCCCTCTTCGAACGCAACATGGGGGCAGCCTACGACGATGATTTCTATAAAATTTGCCACTACGGCTATGCACGCGGCGCGGATGGTGAATCGTGCATCGCCCTGGCCGACGAGGCCTACCACAACGATGATTTTGCGGACAAACTGAGCGCCTTCGAAGCCGGTGGCATCGCGGGCGCCGTCGAATGCGCCCTGTTGAATTATACCAACGCTGAGATTAGTGGCCCCAACGCCCCACCACGGCGCCCGCTACTACTACGCTACACGGACAACCACGACGAAGGGCGCGGCGTCTATCGCTTTGGCCCCAGCGCGGTCCGGGCCATGAATCAGCTCATTTTTATGGCGCCCGAGACCATTCCTATGCTGCTCACGGGACAGGAATTCGGCGCCGAAAACCGCCCGCCCATCCATGAGCGTATTGGTCTCTGCGACAAAGGCTATCGCCGCGTTAAGGACGACCGCACGGACTGGTGCGACGGTATCGAGTTTGAAGGCAACAGCTTCGCCCGTGGCGTCGACGCACGCCAAGCCTGGTATGCATTTTACAAGGAGCTCTTCAACCTTCGTACGCAACACCGGGCCTTACGGCGCGGCAGCTTCACGTTGTTAGATGCCTCGGAAACCTGCGCATCATCCGACCGGTGCGTCATTGCCTTCGCGCGCCAACACAACGGCACCACGCTGCACTGCGCTGTAAATCTGGGCCCCGATGCACGCACACTCGACCATACCAAATTGTTTCAGGGCGAGGTCCTTTACGGCGAACTTAAAGGCAATACCTTGCCGCCCTTTTCAGCGATCATCACCCGCGCCTGATCTTTCTGACCTGTCCCGAATACTGCTACCTTAAGCTCTTTCACCACCGATAAGATTAACCACAGAGTTCGCAGGGCAGCAGAGCCGCAACCAGACCCGTCAGAAGAGACTCACAGAAGGTCGCGAAGGGCACGAAGCTCATCCTCTGCAGGCGTGTTTCGGCGGGGCAAGTTCACCACGCGGCATGCCCGCCGTAGCCCGGAGCTCGCAAGCTCTGGCTGGGGCCATTTCCCCACTCGTTCCTCGTTCGAGAAAAGGCCCTACTTTGGAGGGACTCAGTGCGCGATTGGATGTTCTGCAGGGATGTCGCAGAGCCAGTAGGGCCTTTTCTCGAGCGAGGAGCTTGCGACGAGTGGGGAAATGGCCCCTCTTATAATAGGCCTGGAGGCCTGTCCCTCCGCCGGCTTGTCCGCCGTAGCACGGAGTGCGTAGGAGGAAGGAGGGTTCTTTCCTTCGCGTCCTTCGCGACCTTCGCGACCTTCTGTGAAATTCTTAAGCACAGGAGGAACCATGCAGAAACCCCTTAAACGAGCATCATTAGGGTCTGTCTCTCCTGTTTCACCCGCGCCTGATTGATTAGGCAAGCACGGCGTTCACGACTTTGCCGTGTACATCGGTTAGGCGGAACGAGCGGCCTTGGTAGCGGAAGGTCAGGCGTTCATGGTCGATGCCGAGTAGATGCATGATTGTGGCGTTGAAGTCATGCACGTGCACCGGGTCGCGTGCGATGTTGTATCCCAATTCGTCGGATGCGCCGTGCACGTAGCCGGGCTTGACCCCGCCTCCCGCCATCCAAACGGTGTATGCTTCTTTGTGGTGGTCGCGCCCAACAACCAAGTTCTCGCCGGTGCCGCTCGTGGTCTGCCCCATGGGTGTGCGACCAAACTCGGCCGACCAGACGACCAGCGTGTCATCCAACATCCCGCGTTGTTTAAGATCCTTGATCAGAGCCGCGATCGGTTGATCAACCTGGTTGCACTTGTTGGGCAGACTCTCAAAGACCTTGTTGTGATGATCCCACCCCTGATCAAAGAGCTGCACAAAGCGGACGCCGCGCTCAACCAGTCGACGTGCCAACAGACAATGGTTCGCAAACCCGGACTGCCCCGGTGTGCTTCCATACATGGCGTGCGTTTCTTCTGATTCGCTGGCTGTGTCCATCAGTTCAGGAACGGACGTCTGCATGCGATACGCGAGCTCGTACTGGCGAATACGTGTCGCAATTTCCGGATCCCCGACATCCGCGTAATTGATTCCGTTAAGTGCGTTGATCGTGTCAACGGATTCGTGTCGCTCGTGATCCGTCATCCCCTTTGGGTTCGACAGATAAAGAACAGAGTCGCCCTTGCCACGAAACTCAACGCCCTGATGTTGCGTGGGCAAAAAACCGCTGCCCCAGGCGTTATTCCCAGCGCCCAGTCCCTGCCCGGTATTGAGAACCACGAAACCAGGTAGGTTATCATTCTCACTACCGAGCCCGTAATTCATCCACGACCCGATACTCGGTCGCCCCAAACGTCCCGACCCTGTCAGCGAAAACAGCTGCGCCGGGGCGTGATTGAACTGCTCGGTGTACATGGACTTGATGAAGCAGAGCTCGTCGGCGACGCCCTGTAGATGCGGTAGCAGGTTTGAAATCATGCGACCGGACTGTCCGCAGGGCGAAAAGGCATACTTTTCCTCCTTAGGCGTCCCCAGCAGATTCGGTTGCTCGCGAATGAAGGCCAATTGCTTGCCTTCGAAGAACGCGTCGGGACACAGTTCGCCGCTGCGCTTCTGCAATTCGGGTTTGTAATCGAACAGGTCGAGATGCGACGGCGCACCCACAAGGTGAATATAAATCACACGCTTGGCTCGGGCGGCGTGGTGCAAGCCGTCCTTCATTCCGGCATCCGCGCCCAAACCGTAAGCATCGCGCCTAAAAAGCGTCGACAGCGCCGCACCACCCAGGCCGAAAGCAAGATTCTTGAAAAAGAAGCGGCGTGATACATCGGCCGGAGCTTCTGGACGTGGGGAATTGGCATTCATGGGTGAGGTGATTTTATCCTTTGGTAACAACTTCGTCCAGATTCAGCAGGATGTTGCCAATATAGAGCCAGGCAGCCAGTTCATTCAGATCCGCGTGCCCCGGTCGGTACACCTTGGAGGCGGCCTGCACCATCTCGGCGCCACGCCCGGGTGTTTCGGCAAGGGCCTGCGACTGGCGTGTCAGCGCATCACCAAGAATACGAATTTCGTCTTTGCGCGCGCCGCGTCCGGTGGCCAAGCGCACGGCATAGTCTATCCGTGAAGCGAAATCATCACCCGGGGCGTCGCGCAAGACACGATCGGCTAGCGCCAGCGCCATTTCAACATACGCCGGGTCGTTCAAAAGGGTCAGCGCCTGCAGCGGTGTGTTCGTGCGCATACGCTTAACCGTGCACGTGCTGCGATCGGGAGCATCAAAATTGACCATACTGGGATAAGGCACGGCGCGCCGGTGCACAATGTACACAGCACGGCGCCAACGGTTGTCATCCGCTTGCTCCTCCCACTTCGGAGGGTTTCGGCCGACCAGGCGCCACGTGTTGGGCGGTTGATAGGGCATCGTCGGCAGCCCATACATCTCGGTCGACAGTAAACCGGAAATGCTAAGCGCATTGTCGCGAATGCGCTCCGCATTAAGTCGGAATCGCGGCGCGCGGGCATAAAACATGTTCTTCGGGTCGGCCTCGAGCAAGGCCGGTGATACGCTCGAATCCTGTCGATAGATTTCAGATGTGACCATCAGCTTGAGAATGTGCTTCATGTCCCAACCGCTCTCCATAAACTCCACCGCGAGCCAGTCAAGAAGCTCAGGATGCGACGATGGCTCGGACTGCACACCAAAATCTTCGGGTGTGGTCACCAGACCCTGACCAAAGAGCTCGGCCCACCAGCGATTCACGGTGACGCGAGCCACAAGTGGATTACGGCGGTCGACCAGCCACTGTGCCAGGCCCAGCCGGTTGCGTGGCAAATCCTCATCGAAAGGATGCAGGACCTGCGGCACACCGGGCTCGACCGTGTCCCCGGTCGTCAGATAATTGCCGCGTTTCATGATGCGCGTTTCGCGCGGCGCGGGCAGTTCCACCATGACGAGTGTTTTTTGCGGCTTGTATGTCTTCACCAGGTGCGGCCCAATATCATTCGTGCTGTCCGTAGCCAAATTCATGTAGGGTCCGATAAAGTCGTTCTGTACATCGGAAACCTTGGTCGGGACCTCCACCTCAAGCACGGTGCTATTGAAAAACGCGAGCAGCTGGTAGTAGTCCTTGGTGCTGAATGGATCGTACTTGTGATCGTGGCATTGGGCGCATTCGAGCGTGGAACCCAGCCAGACCGTGCTGGTCGTGTTAATACGATCGACCACTTGGTTGACGCGATTTTCTTCGGCATGCACACCGGCCTCGACGTTGCATGTGACGGTGCGATGAAACCCGGTTGCAATCTTCTGGTCCCGCGTCGATTTCGGAAGCAAGTCCCCTGCGAGTTGCTCGATCGTGAACTGATCGAACGGCATATTGGCATTCAGCGCCTTGATGACCCAGTCCCGGTAAGCCCACGAGGGACGCAATTGATCGGCCTGATAGCCGTTGGAGTCGGCATAGCGCGCGAGATCCAACCAGGGGCGCGCCCAGCGTTCGCCGAACTGCTCACTTGCCAGAAGGCGATTCACGGCCTGTTCGTAGGCTAGGGCCATCGGCGATGGGTCATCAACGTACGCCTGTACATCGGCGGGCGACGGCGGCAGTCCGATCAGGTCCAGTGAAACGCGACGCAGCAACTGTTCGCTCGTGGCGGGTTTCGACATCAACAGCCCTTCGGCCTGCAGACGATCCGTAACAAAATGATCAATCGGGTTTCGAGCGCGGTAACGGCGCGCATTGACCGCCGGCACATCGGGTCGCTCGGGCGCTTGATAGGCCCAATGGGATGCCCAGGGCGCTCCGTTTGCGATCCACGTCTCGAGTAACGCGATCTGTTCGGACGTCAGCGTCTTTTTGGAGTCCTGCGGCGGCATGATCTCATCGGGATCGTCCGACGTGATCATCGCATGCAGCAGACTTGCGTCGACGTCACCAGGTGCCACCAGGGCCATGCCGTCGCGCATCGCGAAAATGCCCGTTTCCAGATCCAGGCGCAGTTTAGCCTTACGCGACGCCTTATCGGGGCCGTGACAGTGGAAGCAGTTCTCCGAAAGAATCGGACGAATATCGCGATTGAAATCGGGAACGTCGCCCTCGGCCATCACAGAACGCGTCGCCAAAGTCAGCGCACAAAGACCGCCCAGAAGTATAGAAAAGGAGTTTTTCACAACCATCATTAAGGCCTATCTCGTCTATTCGGAGCAATCATTAACGGCTAAAACATAACGTTTTCACGGTTCCGCCTCACTAGCATCCCATAGGGCAAAGAAAAGATTTAACACCCGCTACGCTTGAGTTCGCAGAGGCACGGAGGAAAGATCACGAGAATCAGGCGCCGGGATACCCCGGCGCCTGATTCTCGTGAAATAAGTCTCCTCATTCTCTCCCCGCCTCCGGCGGGCAAGCTCTGTGCCTCTGAATCTCGAGCGTAGCGGGTGTGGGTTTTCTTCATCAGAGGCTTGAAGTTCTGCAATGCAGCTTGGGCACATGGCGTCATAAACATTAGGAAATACGCTTCTTTCGTACCCAATATTTGCCCCTATGGGATGCTACTGGTTCCGCCTGCTCTTAAGAATTTCACAGAAAGTCGCGAACTTGTGACGCCGGAGGCGTTAGAGCACAAAGGACAGCCCTCTTCCGCTACAAGACTCTGCGCCTATCTGTATACATCACTACGGTTCCCTACCTTGACAACGCAGACGATGAGTTTGTCGTCTTCAATCGAGTAGAGAATACGGTAGTTTCCCTGCCTCAGACGGTAACGCTCCTGCCCTGAGAGTTTCTTGGCTCCCGCTGGGCGGGGGTTCTCGGCAAGGGACTCGATCACTGCGAGAATGCGTCGGACATCCTTCTTCGGTATGCCTTTGAGATCCTTGGAAACCGACTTTCTGACGATGACTTTATATTGTGCCATCACGCTTGAGTCCCTTGACGAAGTCTTCGAAATCGACGGTCGGTTCGTTTGCGCGTTCTTCAAACGCCGCGAGGTCCTTCGCGTCTTTCGCAAGCTCGCCGCGGACTGCGTCGTTGACCAACTCCGAGACCGACCGCGACGTCTCGATGGACTGCAGACGAAGCGCCTTATGCAAGGCAGGGTCGAGATAGATTGTTGCTCGTTTTGTCAGTGTGCTCATGCCGTTCCTCCATTCGCCACAACAGCATAGCGTTACAACGTTGTAACGTCAAGACGCTTCCTGTTGTTCGCAGATACGGCGATAGAAGCCGGGCTGGTTGAATAGCGTGTCGTGGGTTCCTTGTTGGGTGACGACACCATCCTCGAGCACAACAATATGATCGCAACTGCGGGCCGTGGCGACGCGTTGGGTGATGATCAGGCTTGTTCGGCCATCCTGAACGTTGCGCAGCGTCACGCGAATGCGTGCTTCGGTTTCGGCGTCCAGCGCGCTGGTTGTGTCATCCAGCAAGAGAACTTCGGGTCGCGTCAGCAACGCCGTTGCCAGGGCCATGCGCTGTCGCTGACCACCCGAAAGGCCCACGCCGTTTTCACCAATGAGCGTTTGATAGCCCTCCGGCAGACTCATGATGAAGTCGTGCATCTCAACTTGCTTGGCCATGGATTCAATCTGTTCCTGCGTGGCGTCTGGGCAGCCATAGCTCATGTTTTGGGCGATACTGCCGGAGAAAATGAACGGCTCCTGCTGGACGTAACGCACATGTCGCCGAAGCGATGCCACGTCGGTGTCGACGATGTTCACGCCGCCGACATAGAGGTCGCCCTGCTGCGGTTCATAGAATCGCAGCAGCAGATTAAATAAGGAACTCTTGCCGCTTCCAGACGGGCCCATGATGGCCACGTGCTCTCCGGCTTTGATGTCGAAACAAACGTCACGTAATGCCGGATTGCTTTGTGTCGGATACTGATAGCCAATGTGGTCGAAGCGGATCTTGCCGGTCATTCCGGTGAGTCTGATATGGCCGCCGATGTCGTCGCACGGCTCATCCAGAAGTTTAAAGACGCGCCGCAGCGAAACTTTCGTGGTCTGAATCACGGCACCCATCGCTGTCATCGACTGAATGGGCTGAAACACCTGCTGTGCCAGTTGAAAGAAGGCCACCACCAAACCAAGCGTCACACCGTAGAGCCCGTCGCGCACATAAGAGAGCCCTTGCATGATGATCACCGCAATGGCCACAGCGCTGACCGTGCTGGCAGCCAGAGCAAGCCCCTGACGATACAAAGCGCCCCGCTGGGCAAGGCGCACCCCGTCATGAACACTGCTATTGAACGCACCCAGTTCGCTACGTTCCTTGCCAAACGCTTTCAGGACCTGAATGGCACCAAGACGTTCGGCCGCGAGTCCGTATAAGCGCGAATTGATTCGACTCTGGGCCGTACTGTTGGTCCGAATCTTGGGGCGCAACACCAGGAAAAGGATCGCATACAGCGGTGCCGCCACTGCCAGAACGCGCGCCAGCCGCCAATCCATCCAAAACAGCACACCAAACCCAACTGTTAATTTGATCGGATCTATCAGAAGATTTGCGAGATGGCTCGTTATTGTATTCTGAATATTGGTCACATCGGACTGAACACGGGCGACGATGCGACCGCTCTGGGTGCTGTCGTAGTAGCCCAAATGAAGGCTATCCAGTTTTATGTACAACCGTTCGCGTAGTTTCATGGCCACATCGCGACCGATCTTGAGTGTGAGGTACGACGTGATCGCGTTGCCGAGCAAATTGAGAATGTGCAGCAGAAAGTTTGCCCCAATAACGAGCCACAGCCCTAGTATCAAAGTCGGCAGTATGGACTCCGCATCACCCCCGTTCAGATCAATTTTTGGGCCCAAAACCCGATCGATAAGATACTGATGCGTCATCGCGAAGAAATAGGGAACCGAGGCCCACGCGACCAAGGCCACCAGCACAATCACTACACGCTTGCGATGCGCGATGAGGTATTCTCTCCACAGGCGACGCAGGTCCCCCAGTTGGTCGCCTTCACGTTCCTGGACGTCGTCTTGCGTCTTTTCGACAATGTGGCGAAGACGCTTATTATGTCGTGATTCACGCATCGGCGTCGCCCCTGCCTGCCCGCTGGAGCTCTTCATATAGTCCGCGGTAGGTCCCATCCGTGATCTGCATCAGTTCCGAATGCGTGCCTTGTTCGACGATGCAACCTTGGTCCATGACGACGATCAAGTCGGCGCCAACGATTGTCGACAACCGATGCGCAATGACAAAACTTGTGCGCCCCGCCTGGGCTCGCTTGACAGCACGCTGAATGGCCGCTTCGGATTCGCTGTCGAGGCTGCTAGTGGCCTCGTCCATGATGAGAATGCGTGGATTCCGTAGAATCGCGCGAGCAATACTGACGCGCTGTTTCTGCCCAACCGACAGCTTGACACCATACGTCCCAAGCACGGTATCCAGCCCATTAGGCAATGTGTCGGCGAACTGATAAACCTCTGCCGCTCGTGCAGCGTCCTCTATCTCCGAACGCGATGCGGAAGGTCGACCATAGGCGATATTTTCTGCCACAGTTCCTTCAAATAGGGCCGGGTCCTGGAGCACCACGCCAAAGACATCACGCAGGCTCAGCAGGTTGGCTGTGCGCACGTCAATACCGTCGATAAGGATTGCGCCGCCTTGAAGGTCCCAAAATCGCATCAAGAGCGACGTCAATGTCGTCTTGCCACAGCCTGTATGACCCACAAGCGCTACGCTTGTGTTGGGTTCGATGTCCAGGTTGAGTCCCGTAAACAGAGGCTCCTCCTCCGTATAGCCGAACGTAACGTCGCGGAATGCAACGCGGCCATCGGTGCAGTGCATATCGGGCGCGCCCGGCTCGGAACGAATCTCGGGCTCCTGATCGAGGACCTCCATGATGCGCCGCATCGACACGCGAATTTCCGAAAATTGCCCCGCGAAGCTGGTCAGTCGCAGCGCAGGATGCAGTGCCATCCACGTGTAGGCATTCACCGCAAGAAGGTCGCCGAGTGTCATCGTATCGTGAAGAACGCAATAGCCCGATGTCGCATAGATGATGTTTGAACCGAAACCGGCAACAACGCCACACGTGACGGACAGGCCCATCGCGCTCTTTCCGCTGGTGAATGCATGCTCCAGGCTTTCCGCCGTTCGCTGCAGGTTCATGGCACGTTCATCGGCTTCGCGATTGTAAATGCGGACATGGCGCACGCCGAACAGCGCTTCCTGCAAGCGCCCGACGAGCAAGTCGTTGACCGTACGCATGGCATGTGATGCGGCATGAATGCGGTGTGAGAAGAATCGATAGGCCAGAACGTACAGCGTCACGACGCCGATCAGCATCAACGCCAGAAGCCCGTTGATCGAGAACACAATAAAAACCGCTAAGCAGAACACGATGAGATCACCGACGAGCTGGATCGCCTGACCGCCGACGAGCTGATGGATCATACTTACATCCCCCATCAAGCGGGTCACGAGACCACCGGTCGGCGTTTCACCGTGGTAGCGCATGCTTAGGCGCAGCAGTTTACGGTACATCCCGATTTGGATGCCGGCCACGACACGATGGCCCAGAAAGACAAGGATCATGGCGTTGCCGAACTGAACGGCTTGCGCCAGCAGCGGGATCATCGCGTAGAGCAAGACAAAGAAAAAGAGTCGGTCCCAGTTGCCGGGATGCACGACATCGTCGACGAGGCGTCGAAAAATCAGCGGTGGTGTCAGCGCAAGGGCGTTGAAGAGCATCGACGAAACGATTGCCAAAATGAAAAATCGGCGATAACGACGCAAATACGGCTGCAGGATGCGCCAGAATGAGTTGGTCACGCGTTTAACACTCCGATGGGAAAAAGGGCGATTGCCGCCAGTGGCATGAAAAAATTGGTTTCGTAAAATGGATGGTGTTTTACCAGATTGCGCAACAGACCTCAATGCCGGTCCACGGAATGTGCTGATACTCAAGAAAGCGGCAATCGCCCACTGATGGCTGTCAGCTCGTGTAGACGAGCGGATAGAGACTCGCTAAAATCGTCCGGTGCGCAGCGCCAGCGCCAATTTCCCTCAGTGGTGCCAGGCAGATTCATGCGCGATTCTGTGCCATGCCCGAGCACGTCCTGCATTGGCGCAATGGCCATGTTCGCCACCGACGTCCACGCACAGCGGATCAAGGGCCAAACGGATTCATCCACACTCGACCCGACGTAGCACTTAACCCGTGCACGCGAGTCCGCATCAAGCTGATCGCGCCAGGCTGTCAATGTGTCATTGTCGTGCGTGCCGGTATACACCACGAAGTTACGGTCATGATGATGTGGAAGATAGCCGTTGTTTCCATCGTTCTCGAATGCGTACTGCAGTACTTTCATGCCGGGAATGTTGAACGTGTCGCGCATGTGCGTGACGGCCTCTGTGATGTCGCCCAGATCTTCTGCAATGAGCGGGAGCATACCGAGCTCGCGCTGCAGAACCTCGAGCAATTCCTCACCAGGCGCGTTTACCCACGTGCCTTGTTCGGCGGTCGCGTGTTTCGCGTCGACGGACCAGTAGGCCTCCAGTCCGCGAAAATGGTCGATGCGTAACACATCATAGAGTTTCAAGTTCGCGCGCAGACGACGAACCCACCAAGCGAATTCGGTTTCGCGGGCGTGCGACCAATCGTAGACAGGGTTTCCCCAGCGCTGACCGGTTGGAACGAAAAAATCGGGTGGCACGCCCGCCACATGCGTTGGGCGACGATGTTCGTCGACTTGAAAAACAGGCCCGTCGGACCATAAATCCGCGCTATCCTCAGCAATGTAAAGTGGAAGGTCGCCGATAATTCGTATGCCAAAGGCATTGGCGCAGCGCTTGACCATTTCCCATTGCGAAAAGAAAAGATACTGACAAAAGGCGTGCGCTCGAATGCTAGCATGGTGATCCCCGCGCAGTTCTTCAAGATGCGTTCGTAGACGCGCCGAGCGACGCCACTGCCACCACGGATGTTGGCGGTAACGTTCCTTGAGCGCGGCAAACAACGCATAATCCTGAAGCCATTCGGATTCGCGCTCTATAAAGGTGTCGAACGCCGTGCGCTGCTCATGGTTGGCGTCGGATTCAAATGCTTCATACGCACGCGCCAATCGTCGGCGTTTCTCACCGATCAAGGTCCCGTAATCGACGCGGTTGGCGTGCTTTCCGGGGCGCACGTCACGATCCGTGAGCAAACCGTCTTCAACCAGACGCTCCAAACTGATGATCAGCGGGTTGCCCGCAAAGGCCGAAAAGCACTGGTATGGCGAATCGGCGAAGCCGGTTGGACCAAGGGGCAAGGTTTGCCAAAGCCCCTGTCCGGATGCATGCAGGAATTCGACGAACTCCAGCGCCTCCGGCCCAAGCGTGCCAATGCCTTCTGGCCCAGGCAGGGATGTGGGATGCAGCAAGATGCCGCTGGAACGACTGTTATAAGTAGCCATGCGTTAGTGCCCTCGCCCAGACGATGCGATGCGATCCCGAAGGGCCGAATTAAACGCGCTGGCATCGAGCATGTCTTCGAGTGACATATGACAACGGTAGCGCCAGTAGTGCGGGTTGTTGGCGGGATCGTTGATGCGCTCGGCTCGCGGATCCTCGCGCTGCAATTGCGCGTCCATACCAAGCAGATCCTGAATCGGAAAAACGGCCCACATGGCTGGCGAGCACAGATGCTGGTCGATGATCGTTTGGACAAGCTCAGGTGTACACGTTTGCGGCGCCTCCCCTTCCCGACCCAGACAGACGTTGTAGAAATGCTGAATGACGCGACGCTCTTCAAGCCACCATGCGCGCAGACTTGAAATGTCGTGCGATGAAGGACTGGCCACGCAGCGATACGGGTAATCCGCCGGGTGTTGGTAATCCTGCGACGCATCGACGGGCATGCGCTGAATGCGTAGACACAGAATGCCAAATTGATCCATCACACTGGGCACACAAGCAGGCACCATGCCCAAATCTTCGCCGCAGATCAGCATGTCCGTCGCCTCGGTGATGGCAGGTAGGCGCAGACGCGCTTGAGCGGCCCAGAAGCGCTCATGGCGCTGATGGAAATAGTCAACGTACACATTCCAAAAGGCATTTCGTATGGCTGGATCCAATTCGCGGAACGACCACGTGTTCTCCATGCCCATTCGCGGATTGAAGGCTTTCCCTTTGCTGTGCGGTGCATCCAACAGGAGCCGGTCCTGAACGATCGCCATCAAACCGGCACGCAGACCGTTGTCCGCTTCGCCGCGTGCGAGCGCCTGATCAAAATGCTCAGCAATGTCGCGCTGGGTTTGGAACTCTTTATGCAGTTGAAAACAGCCCGGTGCCGTTTCTTTAAAATAAGCCCGCACCGCTAATCGTGCGTCCTCATCAAAAAGAGCCGCCAACATGTTCTCACGGATATGAGGCTCGCACAGACGCACTTTGTCAAATGGAACGCCACGCGCAGCCAACTCCTCGCGCCCTAACGGCAAGGCGGGATTGAAACGACCCAAGGTGCCACTAATGGCGTCGGTTGGAATTTCCCACATGCGGAAGAAGCCGAGAATGTGATCGATACGAAAGGCGTCGAAGTAGGTCGATAGCTTGATCAGGCGATTGCGCCACCAGGAATAGTCTGTGCGCGCCATGACCTCCCAGTTGTAGGTCGGAAAGCCCCAGTTTTGGCCGTCGATGCTGAAATAGTCGGGCGGCGATCCAGCCTGGCCGTCCATATTAAACGAATCCGGATCCATCCAGGTATCGACGCTGTGCCGGAACACGCCGATAGGGATGTCGGCCTTAAGCGCCACACCGCGTTCGCGCGCATAGGTCGCTGCGTCCAGAAGTTGCAAATGCAAATGGTATTGAATGAAGTAGTGCACCGCGACGTCATCGAAGTGATCCGCTTTCGGCGATGCGAATGCCACACAGTCCTTCATGGTCATGCGGCGATGCTCCGGCCATGTCTGATGTTCGCACGTGCCGTAACGGTCACGCAGGCAAGAGAAGACGGCATAAGGCAGAAGCCACTTTTTATTCTCTTTCACGAACGCGTTGAACGATGCGTCCGCGAGCAAGTGCTTACGGCCGTGGTCGAAGGCCTGTTTGAAGAACCGCGATTTGACGCGCATGACGTCTTCATAGTCGACCTCGGGGAGCGCGTTCAATCGCGCTTGATCTTTACCGATCATGCTGTCGGTTGTGGCCGTGTCGAAAACACCCATGGCGGCCAGATTCATATAGATTGGATGGAGCGCGAAAACAGAAATCGCCGCGTAGGGATACGAGTCTTTCCATGTGTGCGTGGCGATGGTGTCATTGATCGGCAGAAGCTGAATCATGTTCATGCCAACCTGCTCGGCCCACTCGGCCAATGGACGAATATCGATAAACTCGCCAACACCCAGCCCTGTACGGCTTCGCAAAGCAAAGACCGGCACGGCCACGCCCGTTCCGCGCCAAGGGCCACGCGGCGATTCCAGCTGTTCATCCGTCTTTACCGTGAGCGTCGGCGGCGGCACCTCAACAGAAGGTACAAAGAGTCGGTTTTCGCCGGACTCAAATTCGACCTCCCTCTCCTCGGCCCCCGTCGGCACGGCCACATACTTGTATTCAAAATACGTATTCGAAGAATCCAAGGGCAGGGTCAGTGACCAAGTTGGGTAATCCGCATCCGACATCAGAACAGCATCTTTGATCGACCAAGCACCGAGCACATCAATAGAGCCAAGCATCGCGAGCGCGCAACCCTTTGGAACACGGGGCGCGAACACGCGAAAGTGTGCCGCATTACCCGCCACGATGGAGGCCTTTGTCTTGCGCGCGCGAAGACGCCCTTCTGGCGGGTAAACCACGCGCGTGAATACCGACGATTTGAGCGCCTCCTGCTCGGGCGATGGCATACGCCATGAATCCAGCATACGTACATGAGTGTGGTCATGAAGCCCGCGGGGAAGTGTTCGATCATCGCCGTGTTCTGCGCGACATGTGCCGTCATGATCACTGACGATGCTGTATTTATAGTAAAAAGCATCCAATTCGGCATCAGCGAGCGTCAGCGTCAGCGACCAAACACCCGCCGAGCGACCCTCCATCACGAGAGCCCGCGTGGGTTCCCAATCCCCGCCATCGGCGTTGGGAATAACGAGCCGCAGCGATTGCCCCCAATCCGTCTGGTAGTGAATGGAGAACGTCAACTTCATGATGCGCTTAGTAGTTGCTGCCTGTTGGCGCTGACAAAAGCGGCCAGATCGTCCTGCCATGCTTGCATGCGATTCAGACCCGCTTGGTTGAGTCGTGCGTTTTCTAAAATCGAATTCATCGGGCGCGCGGCCGGGCGCGGAAAGTCGGCTGTCGTGCAAGGCTCGAGCTGCACGGGAATGTCCATCAGTTCGAAAAAGCGCTGCGCGAAATCGTACCACGTGCAATGTCCTTCGCCGGTCGCATGCCGCACGCCACTCAGCCCTGCTTCGGCGATAGCACCAATTTGCTCAGCCAAACGCACCGTCCAGGTCGGCGACCCGTGCTGATCGTTCACAACGCGCAAGGGCGCATCGGGCACTTGGCGGGCGCGCGCCAACACCGCCTTTAGGAAATTATTACCATGAATGCCGTACACCCAGGACGTGCGCAGAATAGCGGCGCTGGGAGAGGCCGATTGCACCGCGGCTTCGCCTTGCAACTTGCTCTCACCATAAACACTTGCCGGCCCGGTCGCGTCGTCCTCCACATAAGGCGTGGGGACCTCACGCGTGCCGTCAAACACGTAGTCGGTCGATAGATGAATGAGATGCGCGCCGATGCGCACACTTTCGCGCGCGAGCATGCCGGGGGCTTCGGCGTTCAGCTGAAACGCGGTCTCCTGATCGCTTTCGCACGCGTCGACCTGCGTGTACGCGGCACAATTCACAACAACGTCTGGACGATGATGCGCGAAGAGATCGGCGATGGCGGTGGCGTTCGTGATATCACCGTCAGCGCGACGGACAGGGATGACGTTCCACGTGTCGCTCAAACACGCCACAC
>JBLHHU010000028.1:0-21444 GCA_047615735.1 Kiritimatiellia bacterium
TGTAAACACTTGATAGCGTGCACAATGGGACGATTGTAGCATATTCGCTGGGGTCAGGTCCAGAGCTGCGCGGCGATCCGGCGTTCTGAGTGTGTGAGTGTCGTCCTGTGGGACCTGCAGGGTCAATGAACGGCTGTTCTTGCTCGCGCACCCACACACCCACACACCTATTGGCGGGGGTAAACACGGCCAACATCTGCGATCTGCTAAGCCGAGGTGAGTGCGAGGTGTTGCAGGTAGAAATTGAGTTCGGCGATGGATGCCAGCACGTCAAAATGTGCATCGTGTGCGCCTTCTGCGCTGTTGTATTCACCAGGAAAATACCTTGCGATGTTGCTGTGCGTCGATTTGTCGAAGGGCGCTTGTTTGTAAGAATTTTGCCACACCATTTTCCAGCTGCTGACGTCGACGACGCGGTAATGCACGCGGTCCACGATATCCGGCAGGTCTCGGTGTGCCAATTGCAGGTCGCATTGTAAGCTGTTGCCCGCCAGCAGGGGGCGTTTACTTTTGTCGGACGTTGGCTCGCCAACGGCGGCGTCAATGTAGGCGGCAAACTGACTGTTGATCTCGGCGAGGGACAAGGCGGCGTCGGAGCGGCATTGTTGAACCAGTGGTTGCAGGTGTTGGTTCACCCATGCGGAGCATTTTGCGCCATCCGGCAAGGCGACGCACAGGTTTAAGTCGCGTTCTGCTGGGAGAATCCGCGTCAATGTGTGATCGGTGATCACTGCGGCGACTTGCATTAGGCGTGCTTCGTTCATGTCGAGCGATGAAAACTCGGTGTCGTACCAGATGTAGATATTGGAGCAGTCTTTGGTCTTTGCCATGCGGGGCCTCGTCTTTGGGTTGGTTAAAATCCACTACGATACCTTCTTTGTGTGCGTTCGCACAGCGTGAATTCGAGGTCGCTGCGTCCGCACTGTGCGTCTTTCGCGCGGGACATACAAATAAGCTTTTACCCGTCGCGCCAATTGCAGTAGTTTGGCCTAGAACTTCATAACACAGGATCGATCTATGGCGGCCGAGGAACAGCCCAAATCTGTTTACAAAACAGTCTTGTTAAAACTGAGTGGTGAGACATTGTTGAACCGCGACAATGATCTCTGTATTGATCCGGACGTGACCGACAACATCGCCAAGCGCATCAAGTCGCTTCGTGATATGGGTGCGCGTGTGGCTATCGTCATCGGTGGTGGAAACATTTTTCGCGGACTGAGTGGGCAAAGCCGGGGCATTGATCGGTCGACAGGGGATTACATGGGCATGATGGCGACCTTGATCAATTCGCTGGCATTGCAAAATTCGCTTGAGCATCTTGGGTTGGCGACGCGCGTTCAGACGGCCATCGAAGTGCAGAAAGTTGCAGAACCTTTCATTTTGCGTCGCGCCCTGCGTCACTTGGATAAGGGACGTGTCGTGATTTTCGCAGCGGGTACGGGCAATCCATATTTTACGACCGATTCGGCGGCGGCGTTACGGGCAAGTGAGATTGGCGCGGATGTGCTGCTCAAGGCAACCAAGGTGGACGGTGTTTATTCCGAGGACCCGATGAAAAACCCGAACGCCACGCGCTACGATTCACTGACCTACCGCGAAGCGCTGGAGCAATCGCTGGGTGTTATGGATAGTGCCGCGTTTGCTTTGTGTATGGAGAACGATATTCCGATCATCGTGTTTGACTTTTTTAAGGCAGGCACGCTTGAAGGGGTGGTTCAAGGGAAGTCGATCGGGACGATCATTTCGAAATAAATCGCGCCTGATCCGGTTTCGGGCGAGTCGCCTCTCGCGTTACTGGGTGTGTGTATAATTCAGGAGGAGTTGATGATGGACAACATGGATGATGTTTTGAACGATGTTGAAGGAAAGATGGCGAGTTCTCTTGAGTTCGTTTTTGATCAATTCGCGGGTGTACGTACAGGGAAGGCCTCTCCGGCGCTTGTTGAAAACATAAAGGTGGATTACTACGGTACGGCCACGCGTTTGATGGAACTCGCGGGTATTTCAACGCCCGAACCACGCTTGATCGTGATTTCTCCATTTGACCCTTCAGCCTTGGCGGGCATTGAGAAGGCAATCATGGCTGCCAATCTGGGGGTGACCCCGATGAACGACGGACGTGTGGTTCGCGTGCCGATTCCCGAACTTGACGAAGAGCGTCGCGCCGAATTGAGCAAAGTGGCTCGTCGAATGGCCGAGGAGGGACGTGTTGCAATCCGAAATGACCGCCGTATTGCCAACGATCACGCCAAAGCGATCCAAAAAGACGGAAAAATTACTGAAGACGATCTTGATCAGGGTTTGAAGACCGTTCAGACCAAAACCGACGATTATATCAAAAAAATTGACGATGCCCTAAAAGCCAAAGAAATCGAAATAATGGAAGTTTGACGGTTTTTCCGTCGCTTGATACATTCGGACCTTGGAATATTCTCAGGCAAGTCGGGAATGTTCCGCTGAATGGCAGCAAATTTATCTAACGTGGACGCTACATGACAGACGACCTAACAGACGGCAGCGGTCTCCCGCCAAAAATAAACGTGCGCAAGCCCAAGCCAATTGCCCCAGCAGAACCTGCGGCCGTGCAACAACCTGCGCCTGTGAAAGCTGCCGCGGATGAAGCGCCGACAGTGAACCCGGCGCCTAAGCCAGCGCTGAAGCCCGTGGTTAAGCCTGCAGGAATGACGCCTCGTCCGCTTGCGGCTCGTCCGGCGTCCCCTTTAGCGAAGCCCGTCGCTACGCCGTCTTCCAGCCCTGCAGCGCCTGTCGCAAAGTCCGCCGCTGCGGATTCGGCTGGAGATGCGGCTCCGACCGCGGCTCCCGTAAAGCCAAGAACGATTGTTGCAAAACCTGCGACACAGCCGTCGGTAAGACCTGCAGCTGATGCTGGCGCTGCCATGCCCGTAAAGCCACGTACGATTGTTGCGAAACCTGTCGGCGAAGCAGCCGCTGGATCTCCTTCGGTTCGTGTTGCGGCTAAACGTGAGACCACAAAAATCCCCCTGGATGCTGCTCGTCCTGACCCCGGAAAGGGAAAGACTGTTTCCGCGAAGCCTGTACCGGCCGCTACCGTTAAGGCCACGCTACCAAAAAGCAACGCGGCCGCGGCGGACGCTGTTGAAGCATCTCCAGAAGATGCTGCGAAACAGGCCACGGCTGCTGCTTCAAAACGAACCACGTCACGCATTTCATTAGAGGCCGTCTTGGGTACGGATTCCGATGAGACCGAAGGGGGTCCCAAGACCATTCGCCTGAAACGTCCTGGTGCGACAGCCGGCGGCAAGGTTGTTGCCTCCGCGACCGTACGCAAAAAGCCCGTCGGGGAAACTGCGAAAACGGTTCGTGCGTCAGTCGAAAAAAGCGACGGCGAAGATTCTGCGACGCAGCGCAAAACGGTTGTCGTCAAAAAGCCTGGCGCTCGCCGACCTGGCGGCCGCACGAGGGTGAGCGTTGCGCGAACAGGCGACTCCGGCGAAGCAGGTGCTTCCGCCGCTGCGGTGGGTAGCGTAGCACCTGTGAAAAAGGGGCCTAGTGAGCCCGGATGGATTTTCACCGTCTACACATTGGCCGCCGTGCTGATGGCCTGTGTTTTAATCTACGTCATTACGGCGCAAATTGTTGGTCCGAACGCGTCGCTGACGGAATATTCCTATTCCAAAACGGGTCCCGACCTTCCTTGGCCGGGAAAACTGGCGGGACCCCGATCTTACTGAATTAAGTCGTTACACGACGAGAAAGGGTAGCTTCTATCATGAGTACCGAAAACACGGTTCACATTTCAGACGAAAACTGGCAGGGCGAAGTCATTGAATCCGACATTCCCGTTCTTGTGGATTTCTGGGCCGAGTGGTGTGGCCCTTGCAAGGCGATCAGCCCCATTTTGGACGAGTTGGCCACCGAGTTGGATGGAAAGCTCAAGATCGCCAAAGTGAACGTGGATGATAATCAGGCTCTGGCTGGCCAGTTCGGCATTCGCTCTATTCCAACGCTGCTCATCATGAAGGACGGCGCTGTGGCGGAACAGATGATCGGTGCCATGAGCAAGGCAGATCTCGAAGAAAAGCTGTCAGGGCATCTTTAAGCGCGGTTAAAGTAATGCGGTTGCCGCATTCCAGAGAATATTCACCACCCGCTTTCTTCTGCGCCCTCGCTGCGCTCATGGGTACGAAGGGCAGACCGCTGGAGTACTCGGAGCCGATGTGCTCCTACACGTCCTCGTTCCCTCTGTGACTCGGCGTCTCCGTGGTTCAATCTTCTATTGAAGGCGTGATTTGCCCGGCGCCCAGCGCCAGTCTTCGTAATATTCCCATCCGACCATGGCGTTCAGGCCTTGGATCTCTTTGGTTTTTTCCTGCAGGCAGGCACGCATGACGTCGCCTGATGTCAGCAATCCGAGGAATGCCTCCTCGCGCTGGATCAACAGTCGGCGTTGGCGTCTGCCGACGATTTTATCCATGAGCTGTAACACCGAGTCCGAGCTGGGTGTATATTCCAGCGTCGTGACCATGCAGGAATGCATGCGTGTCTCATCCATTGAGAAGTTTACCGCAACACTCTGTTTGATCAAATCGCGCTCTGTCCAGATGCCGACCAGCCGGTCGCCTTCCATAACCAGAATGGACCCAATGGCGTGTTCGGCCATGACGTCCAGCGCTTCGCGTACGGTCGCGTCGGGTCCCACCGAATAGATCGGCCCCTTTTTCTCGTTCAGTATATCTTCTGCCGTTGTCATCTCCATACCTCCCGTGACTTTTGGCGTGCCCTACCAACGGCTGCGCCGACGAAATCATAATAATAGCTATTCGACCGACTTGCAACCGGAATACGCCATATTTTAGCCGCCTGTGGCTTTGATATCGACGTTGGAGGCATGTTTTGCTATCATTCCGGCAAGATGAACCGTCATACCAACACATTCTGGCTTTCAGTCCTTATGGTGCTGTCTGTTTCGGCGTTTTCGGTCCAAGCGAACGGATTGCTGGGTCAACATACGTGGAATGCTGGCGCTGAGGGATGGACAAACGAGTTCGATTTTGTTGATTTGAACCCGTCTGCAACCGGCGGAAACCCATTTGGCCAACTGGAGATTTCTTTCGACCCAACGGGTTTTCCTGAAGTCGGCGAAATTGAGTGGTTTGATGTCGTTCGAGTCGATTCGGATCTCCTTTTTGCTGGAAATTGGTCTACAAACCAGAATATATCCTTCGATTTTTTCTCAGCAGATCGCACCCCGCACGATATACAGATTCAGCTTCATTCGACCAACGGAAACATTTGGTCCTACAATGTGACGGAGCAGGTCACCCAGACACAGACCTGGCAGAGCGTCGGTACATCGTTGGGTTATGCGGATGCATGGGGACCTTTGCCGGGGTTTTCTGATACAGCTGAGCAGTTTCTGTCTGATTTGGGCGATATCGACTGGGTTGGGCTCTACATCTTCCGTGAAGAGGCCTCAGCGGAGCGCTACGGTTTAGACAACTTCATGTTGTACGTGGGCACGCCTGAACCGGGTGAAACGGTGCTTCTGGCTGCCGCGTTGCTCGCTCTGTTTCTGGGATACCGCCGACGTCGTGAAGACGACGCGGCTACCCAAACAGGGGGCGGTCCGTCTAGTTCGGGTTCTTGACCGGCGAATCAACGGTCAAAATGGATTCTTGTTCTTCAAGTGCACGGTCTTCCTCCTGCTCCCGAAGCGCGTAACTCCATTTGTCGATATAGCGCCGGAATGCAATCATGTCGGCTTCCGTCGCATCACGCACGCGCGAGACAGCGAGGCTCTCTTTTAGCAAGTCGATGGCTTGCTGGTAATGGCCTGCGCCCGCAAGCATCTGCGCTTCGAGCGATTGCGAGCGTAACCAGGCTGGGCTTCCTTCCGTCACGATGGCCCTGAGGCGTTGCAGTGCACGCCGTGCGGCATTCGTATTTCCAACACGGACGTACACCGTCGCGGCCGTATCGAGGAAGTTCGTGTTCACGGGTGCGAAGGCCATTAGTGCGTCCACGTAGTTCGTCGCTTGGTTGACACGCTCCGGAACATGGCTGAGGGCGTAGGCCAGATTGTTCTTAAGTTCGAGGTCGTTCGGAAAACGGCGTACTGCATTTTCAAGGATATCGCAGGCGCGCTCATGGTTCGACATGAGTTGCGATGTTTCGGCGCCCAGTACGTACGTCATTCGGTTGGTTGAACCGATTTTCAGGGCATCGACGAATTGGGTAATGGCCTCTACGGTTTCCCATCCACCGCGTTTGTAGCGCACATAGCCGAGCATCTCTGCCCACAAGGGATTATCTGGATCGCGTTGGCGCAATTGCTTGAGGGCCTCGACCATGCCGTTGTCCGTGGATAGACCGCCAACGCTTTTAAGTTCGACCAGCTTCTGATAGAGACTGCTCGGCGGGCGCACGGCAGCTCGGAGTGCCTTTTCGGCGTTGGCAATGGCGCCTTTGCGGTCACGCGCGAACAGGGAACAGCGCAGCCCCTGCACGTAGGCGGGTAAGAGCCCGTTGGCGCGTGTGACGGCGGCCGCGGCGAGTGCATTGGCGTGTGCGCGATGTTCGTAACGATACATGAGTTCGCAGGCGCGCGTTAGCGCTTCAGGGTGAAAAGAGGAGCGCGGGCGTGTTCCTTCGAGCGCGCACTCGAGAAGACGTTCAGCATCCTTGTCACGCACCGCCAGCGAGATGTCGGCCAGCCAGAGTTCCGGGTCGTCGGGACAGTGACGCCTCGCTTCTGCCAAGCGGTCGTCCTGGATGCTGTTAAGGCTGATTGTCCAGCGCCACAACACGGCCGATGTCGGAAACAGTTCGCTGGCTCGGGCGGCAGCGCGTGCAGCGTCCTCGAGTCGCTCCGCTCGGCAAAGGAGCAGCGTAAGCTGATTCAGTGCAACAGCTTTTTCTTGTGGATCCCGCCCGCAACCCTCCCATGCGGACAGGTTGGCGCTGTCTCCTTCGGCATTCTGTTCGTAGCAGTCGAGCCAAAGGCTGATCATCGCTTTCAGATACGGACTGGTCGCGATCTTGTGATGAAATGCCAGTACCTGAGCGTTCTTCGCAAAGCTGGATTCGGGCGGCAGAAAAGCGTAGTTCCAGATCAGGCTCAATTCGGCCGGTGGTAGCACGTGGCGTTGACGCAGGGTTTCGTCAATGGGAGGGCTTGGCAGTAGGGCGCTTTTGCAGAAGGACTGCATGGCCCGGTAGCGTTCCGTCTGAAACAGGGCTCTCGCATAGAGGTGGTCGTGGGCGCGTGCAGGACGCGTGTTTTGCTTCTGTAGTTCAAAGGCTGCTTGTTCGGGCATGTTGTTCAAGAACAGGCTTTCCACATAGGCGGTCTTGGCAAGCGCGGAGCGCGGGTATGTACGATGGGCTTTTTCGGCCGTGAACAGCGCGGCGGGTGTCAGGCGTAGTTCGCGTTGCGCGCGTGCCAGACGTAGCAGAGCGTTGAGTTGCGGAACGTCGCGGGTATCATACCCGCGCAGCGTTTCGTAAACGTTTTGCCAGTCCGTGCGGCGTTCATAGATTTCCGAAAACGTGGTTTGCACGCGCTCGGCTTCGCTGGGGTGATCATCGGCGATCAGGTCCAATTCGGTTTTCCATGCGTCGCTTGTGTTTTGAATGTCGAGCGCTTGAACGTACAGATAGCGCATCGGTAGGCTGAGTGCATGACGCTCGCGTCGATCGCGAAACGTGTTGATCGCCGTGGTTAAACTTTCTCTACGAAACGTCACGGCGCCGCGACCGGCCAATGTTTCACCGTTGGGGATGTGCTCGCCGTGCCAGCGCCAGCTGCGCAACGTTTTGCTCATCCAGAAAAACGGACGCATGTCGATGGTGTCAAAAGCGTTTGGCGCCGAAAAACTCAGGAAGCGTCGCCGGAATGTAAACCAATCCCCGCCATGAAATACCAGACTCATCGCCAGCGCTGGATGGGTCGGGTCGAGTTCGCGAATTCGGAAATAGATTGCCCAGGCCAAATCGGGACGGGCGAGTTGAAAACATTTTTCGAAAAGCAGGAAAATGTCGTCGATGTTGTCGCTCGCGCGGATGACGCTGTGTAGATGGGTTGCAAAGCGCTCTTCCCAGTCGCTGTCGGGGCGGCGGATCGACATGAAATAAAGCGGTTCGAGAACACGCAAATCGTCGGGCCATGTGGACGCTGCCGTTTTTGTCATTTCGCCGACGCTGTAAGGGTTGTTCAGGTGCATGTATGCTTCGGCGACAGAAAACGCGATTGTCGCGTGCGTATATTCGGTCAGTTTGTCAGTGTCGACGATGGCCTGCCATTCGTGCCGCGATCGCAGGTACGGGTAAAGCAGGCTGATGCGGTTCAGGTTGGGCGACCAGCGTGCCGCGACCTGGATATAACGTGCGACGGCTTTCGCGTCATCGTGTTCGTAGGCCAGCTGAGCCAGAATCATAGCGACGCGCGGGTTGCTTTCCTTAATGGCGTCTGGCAAGTCGGTGATGATCTCGGCGGCTTCGTCCAAGCGTTCGAGGGCCATCAGTGCGTAGCCTTTGAGGACTTGCTTTTCACGAGCGGTGTCGTCCGTTACGTCGGGCAGGGGGCCTATCTGTTCCAGTAGTTCGTCAAAGCGCTGCAACATCAGGAGCAGTCGAAGCATCATCAAGTTCCACTCCGGCTCAATCTCGTCGCGCGCATTGATTTCGACAGTGCGAGCGAGGTAGAGCGCTTCCTCGTATTGCTCCGCATCGTAGGCGGCTTGTGTGATTTCGCGCAAAACGGCGGCGCGGCGCGAAGGGCGGTTGCGGTAGATGCCAAGGCTGAGGATAACGACGGCAAGCAGTGACGCCCAGATGAGGGTCTGAGTGCGGCCGGATAATCCTTTGCCGTGTGGTCGTGTGGTTGTCGCGTCATCGTGTGTCGCGTGCTCGGCCCTCTTTCGCTGCCAACGCCGCCAGAGCACAATTTCCGTGTAGACGAGGGCAACGGCCAGAAGCACGATCCAACTGGCGGTGTCGTGCAGGTAATTGATGCTCGAGCGGTTGGCGAGACGCGGAACAAAAATGACCATTGTACTGATGCGGATGATGTTGAGGATTAGCGCCTGCAGGAGGGCGAGGGGTAGAATCACGAGGCATGCGCGCCAGCGGAAGCGGTTCAGGATTGCTAAGCCCAACGACAGGATAAACACGGTCGTGGAGGTCCGCATGCCGCTGCAAAATGCGGGGACTTCGTAAACGCTGAACCCCGTGCGCAGCACCAGGCCGTCCGCCCAGGCGCGTGCGTCAAGTGCCAGCAGCAACCATTCGCTTCCGCGTACGGATTGGTGCTGCATCCAGAGTTGCAGCGGGCCGAAGATCTGGGCGGGCATGGGATGAGCGAAGTAGATCAGAAGCAGGGCGCAACGGATGTCGTTGGTCGCGCGCGGCGGCATGCACCACCGAAGGCAGGCCCACAATAGCGCGAGTAAGCCAAGCCATTCCAATTGGCCGACGTCCACAATGATGCCCCCGACGACGGCCATGGCACCCAGTACTGCGGCGGCGATGAGCGGGCGAAGTCCTGCGGCCGCATGTTTGGTTTCGGGTTTGGGTCGGATCAGGATCAGCGCCGCCATGACGGCCGAAAGGGTGCAGCGAATGAAACCGTTTTGGTCGGGTGCCAGCAAGTCTGTACGATGTGCGAGCAGCCAAGCTGCACATAAGCCGATGCCCGCGCTGAATACGATGCGCTGCGGGTTGGACATGGATCGCAGTGGGTTCATGATGGAGGCTGTTTGGCTTTCGCGCGGTTGGTTATTTTCTGTTGGGTGAGCCGAGGCGCTGCATGCGTTTGAAGGGGCCACCTGTCAGGGCTTCTGCGTACGCCACATGCGCTTCAACGAGCGTGACGCGAAGCCGTCCCAGTTCGCGCCCCGTCAGCGTTGTCAGAACTTTTCCTGTGATCGGATCGGTCACTTTTTCGCCGACTGTGAATATCGTGTAGATCTGATTTTCGCGAAATCCTCGATCACGGCCGCCATTTAAAATGATTCGTTTGCCCGTCGCTGCCGCGATCAACGGTTCCCAGTATTCCGTTGGAATGGCCTTTGTGATTTCGCCACGCGCGGTGTCGATGGCGCCAAGCATCGCTTGACCTAGCGGTGTCTGGAAATAGGCGTCGCTGCCGAAATGCGGCGCGGTGCCGTCTGAGCGTCGGCGGTTGCGGACGGCGTGGTTGACCGGAATAGTGCTGAGCGTTCGGCCTGAGTTGGGGTCACGAACCGTGAGGCGCAGCGCGACGCTGGCTTCGCGACGGGATGTTTTGGGGCTAAACGCGGTGATACTGCCTTCGATGATGTAAGGTTCGGGTGCCGTGGCCCTATTGAGCACTTTGGTCGGGGGCCAAAAGGCGCTCTTGGTGCGACGAAGGCGTTCGGTAAGGCTTGCGTCATCGGGTGGGGTGGAGACGATCAGCGCCGGTTCGCTCGCCAGGGCTTCAATCAGTAGGGCGGTTATTTCGCGATCGAGGCTGGGGATTTGCTTGTTGCCGCTGCGGTCCTGCAGTCGCCGCACGAGAACAGGCGCGGGTAGGGCCTGGCGCGAAACGAGCCCGTTGTTTGACGAGTGGCCAATCGTGGTGCAGCCGCTTGTGAGGGCGACAAAGCATCCTATTGCCCCGAGGGTCCGTACCAGCTTCAGGGGTGAAATATCCCAACATTTGCTCATTCTTTAGATAATAGAGCAAGCCCAGAGGAAAGCCAATCGACATCTTGATCCGAGACATTTGCGATGCGGCAATCTGCGCGTCTGGCCAGCGTTGCGAGTGTGTGAGTACTTGGGTATGTGGGTAGTTGCCACTTCGCTTCGTTGCCGCCGAAGCGTCGGCCTGTCTCCCTTCGGTCGGCTGGGTACTTGGGTACTTAGGCTGCCTCGTAGGCCTATGGCAACCGCGGGGTCAATGAGCGGATTGTTCTGCGCGCGCAATCACGCACTCACACATGTTTGATGGGGTAAACACAACCCGCCGCACCGACATTCGCGCGCTATTCTTGAGCCAATAAACAGCGCAATCGCCTCTGATCCAGCCACCTGAAGTGGCGTGGACTCTCTCTCTGATGATGCACACGGAGCTCCTTTTGGCTTGATGCACGGGGTTGGCTGGATATAATCATCGATTCTCCCATTGGAAAAGGACGGCGTATGTCGCCACTGTAGAAGGGACCCTGAACAACCATGTCTGATACGACCCAAAATCAAGCCGATCACGATGCGATCGAGACACGCGAGTGGCTGGAATCGTTAGATGAGGTGCTTGCACGCTCCGGACGTGAGCGGGTCAAAGACTTGCTTCGAGATCTTTCTGTGCACGCGCACACCAAAGACGTGCGTTTGCCTTTTACCGCCAACACACCTTATATCAACACCATTCCGTTCGAAGATCAGCCTCCGTATCCTGGCAATCGTGACATTGAGCGACAAATAAAAAATGCTGTGCGCTGGAATGCGATGGCGATGGTTGTTCGTGCAAACCGCGAATCGGCCGGCATTGGTGGACACATTTCGACGTATTCGTCCGCTGCGACGCTCTACGAAGTCGGCTATAATCACTTCTTTAGAGCCAAAAGCGAGGATCACCCCGGCGATTTTGTCTACTCGCAGGGCCACGCCGCCCCGGGTATGTATGCACGCGCATTCGTCGAAGGACGTCTGTCGGTCGACCATTTGGCCAATTTTCGTCGTGAATTGCAGGATAAACCGGGTCTGTCGTCGTATCCGCATCCATGGTTAATGCCTGATTTTTGGAGTTTTCCGACCGTTTCGATGGGTCTGGGGCCCATCACGGCCATCTATCACGCGCGATTCATCAAATATCTGGAAGATCGCGGCCTCAAGGAGCCTTCCGACCAAAAAGTCTGGGCATTTTTGGGCGACGGCGAAACCGATGAGCCTGAATCACTTGGCGCGATTACGCTGGCTTCACGTGAAAATCTCGACAACCTGATTTTCGTGGTCAACTGCAACCTGCAACGTCTGGATGGCCCCGTTCGCGGTAACGGAAAGATCATGCAGGAGCTTGAGGCAGCCTTCCGTGGCGCCGGTTGGAATTGTATCAAGGTCGTTTGGGGCGATGACTGGGATCCCATTCTTGACCGTGACAAAGACGGCCTGCTGGCGGCACGCATGAATGAAGTCGTCGACGGCCAATACCAGAAGTACGTGGTTGAAGGCGGCGACTACATTCGCCGTGATTTCTTCGGCAAGGATCCGCGTCTTCTCGCGATGGTGAAGCACCTTTCGGATGATCAATTGAATCGTATGCGACGTGGCGGTCATGACCCTGAGAAGGTCTACGCGGCTTACAAGCAAGCGGTGTCCAACACGACTGGGCCCACGGTTATTCTTGCGAAGACGATCAAAGGATACGGTTTGGGTGACAGCGGCGAAGGCAAAAACATCACGCATTCACAGAAGAAGCTCAACGAAGCCGAACTGATGGCCTTTCGTTCACGTTTCCACATTCCCATTTCGGATGACGACGTCAACAACCTTCCGTTTTATCGTTTTCCTGAAGGGTCGCCTGAAGATCTTTACATTAAGGAACGACGCGATGAACTGGGTGGATCGCATCTCAAGCGCTGCACGGAGAAGCCCGCCTTGGCGACGCCTAAAGATGATTTCTTTGACGAGTTCTACAAAGGAACCGGAGATCGTGAAGCGTCAACAACCATGGTATTCGTAAGAATCCTCTCCAAATTGTTGCGCGACAAAGAAATTGGAAAGCTCATCGTGCCAATCGTGCCAGATGAAGCGCGTACGTTCGGCATGGAGTCCCTTTTCCGCCAGTGCGGCATTTACTCGCACAACGGGCAGTTGTACGAACCCGTCGATAAGGACAACCTGCTGTACTATAAAGAAGCAACAGACGGTCAGATCCTTGAAGAAGGCATCAACGAGGCTGGCGCGCTCAGTTCCTTTATTGCGGCGGGCACCTCGTACTCGAACCACGATATTGATACTATTCCGTTCTATATTTTCTACTCTATGTTCGGCATACAGCGCGTCGGCGACCTGATTTGGTGTGCGGGCGACAGCAGGACGAAGGGCTTCCTCTTGGGTGCTACGGCAGGGCGTACAACGCTCGCCGGTGAGGGTTTGCAGCATCAGGACGGCAACAGCCTCCTCATGTCGTTGCCTGTGCCAAATCTGAAAACGTACGACCCTGCCTTTGCTTACGAGCTGGCTGTCATTATCAAAGACGGACTGCGCCGTATGTACGCGGAAGGGGAAGATATTTTCTATTACCTGACCCTGATGAATGAGAATTACATTCAGCGGCCCATGCCGGAGGGCGTCGAAGACGGCATTATTCGCGGCATGTATCGCGTGCGCGCTGCAGCAGACCGTAAATCCACCAAGCGTGTGCGCTTGCTTGGCAGTGGCACGATTTTGAACGAAGCCCTGAAGGCGGCTTACGTGCTCGAAGAGAAATACGGTGTCCACGCGGACGTTTTCTCGGTGACGAGTTACAAAGAACTCTACAACGACGCGATTGAGGCGGAGCGCTGGAATCGTTTGCACCCGGAAAGTAAGCCGCGCACGTCTTACATTGCAGAGTGCCTTGGCGATGCGGATGCAGGTCCAGTTGTGGCTGCCAGTGATTACGTCAAGGCCACGTCGTCGTGTGTCGCCAACTTCGTCCCGGGCGGTATGACCTGTTTGGGTACGGATGGCTATGGGCGAAGCGAGGCACGCGCCGAGCTACGTGAATTTTTCGAAGTGGACCATCGACACATTGCGTGCACAGCATTGCAAGAATTGGCGAAAGCGGGCGCAATAGAGACGACCGTCGTATCGCGCGCCATTAAAGACCTCGACATTAATCCCGAAAAAGTGAGCCCGATTTACTGCTAAGGCAGCGAGCGGCACGCACTTTTTGTGCGGCATCGTGAAGGAAACATGCATGGCTACCGAATTCAAACTTCCCGAACTAGGGGAAAACATCGACACCATTCAGGTGCTTAAGGTCCTCGTTAGCGTGGGCGACACTGTCGCTGTGGATCAGTCTGTTCTCGAACTGGAGACGGACAAAGCCACGATCGACCTGCCGTCAAGCGTGGCGGGCAGCGTTAAGCAGGTCCATGTTGCTGTGGGCGACGAATTAAAGATCGGTGATCGCATTTTTTCACTAGAAGGCGCGACCGAGGAGCCTGTCGCCACGCCTAGCCCTGCCGAACCTGTGGCTGCTCCGGAACCCGTTGCTGCGGCCCCTGAGCCTGAGCCTGCACGCCCTGAGGCGCCCGCGGCCAATCCGTCGACAGCGCCCGTTGCTGTTGAATTCCGAATTCCCGAATTGGGCGAGAACATTGAAACCATTCAGGTGCTTAAAGTTCTTGCGAGTGTTGGCGATACGCTCAGTCTGGACCAGCCCGTACTTGAGCTTGAAACAGACAAGGCCACGATCGAATTGCCTGTCACTGTCGCTGGCGTCGTCGAACACGTTCACGTGCACGAAGGTGACGAGCTTTCTGTGGGCGATCTGGTGTTTACCGTCATGGCCGACGCGCCCCCCGCTGCGGAGCCTGCCGCGCCCGAAGAACCGGTCGCGACAGAAGAAGCACCAGCGCCTGAGGTGAGCGCTGCTGAACCCGCTGCCGTCGCGCCGGAAGCGCCTGTTGCAGCATCGACGCTTTCTGCATCCAAAGGCAAGCGCTCACCGGCAGCACCGTCGGTTCGGAAATTTGCACGCGAAATAGGTATTGATCTTTCACAGGTCCCGGGCACGGGCCCAATGGGACGAATCTCGGCCAACGATGTGAAGACGTATTCGAAACAGCTCAATTTGAACCGCTCAGCACCTGCGGTTGCGTCGGGCAGCGTGCCCATGGGCATGCCCAGCCTTCCGGAGCTGCCTGACTTTGCTAAGTTCGGTACGGTCAAGCGCGACAAAATGAGCGTCATTCGTCGCAAGACGGCTGAGCAAATGACCATGAGCTGGCTGATGGTCCCGCACGTGACGATTTTCGAGAAAGCGGATATTACCGAGCTGGATGCCTTGCGCAAACGCTACGGTGATCGCGCCGAGGACGCGGGCGGCAAACTGACCGTCGCCTCCATGATCATTAAAATCGTCGCGCAGGCGTTGAAGATTTTCCCGAACTTTAATGCATCCGTCGATATGGTTAATCGCGAAATCATTTACAAGACCTATTGCAATATCGGTGTGGCCGTTGATACGGAGCGCGGCCTGTTGGTCCCCGTGATCAAGGATGTCGATCGCAAGAGCATGATCGAGATCGCTACGGAGCTGACCGAAATCGCTGAGCGCACGCGCACCGGGAAAGTGCAAATGGAAGACCTTGAGGGCGGTTCGTTTACGGTTAGTAATTTGGGCCGCACGGCGGGCACCTTCTTTACGCCAATCATCAACTATCCTGAAGTCGCCATTCTTGGCATTGGTCGGATGGAAATTGAGGCCAGCGTTGAGGACGGGTCACCTCGCAAGATGTTGCCGTTGTCATTGTCTTTTGATCATCGCGCCATTGATGGTGCGGACGCGTCACGTTTTCTGGCCTGGATTATTGAAGCGCTAAAAGAACCGTTTCTACTATCACTTGGTGGTTAATCGCACAATCTGAGCGTCGCTCAGGCATTTTGTTTTTTGAACATTGATAAGGAGAAAACCGTGGCAGATACAGAGCTTTTGATCGTTGGTGGTGGGCCCGCCGGATACCCAGCCGCATTCATTGGCGCGGATCACGGATTGGATGTCACCCTCGTGGATATGGAAGACAATCCGGGCGGCGTTTGTCTGTACCGTGGTTGCATTCCTTCCAAGGCCTTACTGCACGTCGCTGAAATCATGACCGAAGCGCGCGAAGCGGAAGCCTTCGGGGTCACCTTCGGTGAACCTGTTCTGGATGTCGATAAATTGCGTGAGTGGAAGAACAGCGTCGTCACGAAATTGACAGGCGGTCTCGGCCAACTCGGCAAACAGCGCAACGTAAATTTTGTCAAAGGTCGCGCCACATTTACCAGTGCAAACTCGGTTGAAATTGAAGCAGCTGATGGCAGTAAAAAGACCATGACATTTGATAATGCGATTGTGTCGACCGGGTCCAGCCCGGCGATGATTCCTTTCGCACGCGGATTGAACCGTGTCATGGATTCGACGGGCGCCTTGGCGCTCGAAGATATCCCTGAGCGCTTGCTGGTTGTCGGCGGTGGCTATATTGGTCTCGAACTCGGACAGGCCTACGCGGCGTTCGGTTCAAAAGTGTCTGTGGTCGAAATGTTGCCCAACCTGATGGCCGGTGCGGACCCTGATCTGTCCCGCGTGCTCGCGCAACGCGTCAAAAAAGATTTCGAAGCGGTCATGCTTAGCACCAAGGTGCTTGGCATGGAGTCGAACGAGACGAGTGTGACGGTGCGTTTTGAAAGCGCGGATGGAAAGCGATCTGAAGACACTTACGACCGCGTGCTGGTCTCGGTCGGACGTCGCCCCAACTCTGCTGATTTGGGTCTCGAAACGACAGCTGTGGTCGTGAACGAGCAGGGCTTCATCGAGATCGATAATCAGCGACGCACCGCGGAACCTTGCATTTACGCGATTGGTGACGTCGCTGGCGAGCCCATGTTGGCGCATAAAGCAACGCATGAAGCGCGCGTGGCCATCGAGGCGATCAAAGGGCACAAAACAATTTATGATCCGTCGGCGATTCCTGCTGTGGTCTTCACGAACCCGCAAATTGCCTGGTGCGGCATTACGGAACGAGAAGCCAAAGAGCAGGGCATCGAGGTTAAGATTGCCAAGTTCCCATGGGCGGCGTCCGGTCGCGCCACCACGCTGGGACGAAGCGATGGCTTGACCAAGTTGATCGCCGATGCCGAAACAGAGCGCATTCTCGGCGTCGGACTGGTTGGTCCGGGTGCCGGTGAAATGATTGCAGAAGGCACGCTGGCCATTGAAATGGGCGCCGTGGCGGAAGATATTGCGCTGACGATTCATCCACATCCGACACTGTCCGAAACGATCATGGAAGCCGCGGAAGCCATCTCCGGCAAAGCCGTGCACTACGTGTCGCGCTAATCGGCGTTTTCGGCGGCCGGCTTTTGTTGTGTCACTTCGATCGTGAAGTGCACGATTCCGGAATCGGCCGGCAGAGCCTTTCGAAAATCTGCAGCTCGCCGTCCTGTTGATGTCTCGATGATCAGCGACGCTGCGTACATGCCTGGTCCAATGCACCAGACGTGGGCATCTGAAAGTGATGACTGTTCGTCTTCCTCAATGACACGGCGTATCTGATCGCTTAGCGGTTGTGGGGCGCGCATGTCGAGCAGGATGGCGCTGGTCTGCTTGATCAGGCCGATCGACCAGCGTGTCACCAGAAACGCGCCCACGAGCCCCATGAGTGGATCCAATAGCACCCAGCCCTTGTAGCGCGCCGCCAACAGCGCCCCGATGGCCAGAAGCGACGTGAGCGCGTCTGCGATCACGTGTAGGTACGCCGATCGCAGGTTGTGATCATGCGCCATCGCTTTCGAATGCTTTTGCGCGTGGTGTCCGCCGAGAATAACGGCCGACACGGCATTCACGACCAATCCGACAATGGCGACACCAATGGCATACCCAAAATCGATATGGATTGGTGAAAAGATCCGACGCGTGCTCTCGGTCACCATCACGAGGGCGAAGCCAACCAAAAGTACCGCACCCGCGAATCCGGCCAAGGCGTTGACTTTTCCCGTGCCGAAATTGAAACGTGGGTCACGCGCGTGGCGGCGGGCATAGCGATAGGCGAAAACACTGACCATCAGCGCAGACGCGTGGGATGCCATGTGCAGGCCGTCGGCCAACAAGGCCATCGAACCGGAGGACAGCCCAACGGCAATTTCGATGACCATCATCACGGCCGTTAGCAGAACGACGACGAAGGTACGGTGTTCGCCGGGTTGCACTTGATCCTGACCGAAGATGTGATCTGGCGGATTTTGCATCAGTTGCAACGACCGTATGAGGTTGGGCTATTCCGGTTTTCTGGCGGCGACGATCCAATGCGGCATGGGTGCGGGCAATGATTGCACGGCCATGTCAATAAAGCCAGCGTCGCCAAGCCAACGTACCAGCTCGTCGTCAGAAAACACCCAGCCGTTTTCTGTCGTCAGGGCCATGTTGACCGCGAACAATGCGCTGAATTTGGGAGACGTATGGGTGGCGTCCGTCATGAGGTCCATCACGTGAATACGTCCGCCGGGTTTCAGGCTAGCGAATGCTTTTTTGAAAAGGGACAGGATGCTTTCGGGTGACTCCTGGTGAAGCACGCCGAAGAAGTGAACGACATCCTGTGATGGCGGAAATTCGGTCGTGCGATAGTTGCCGGGTAGCGTGCTGACGCGATCGCTGAGACCTTGCTGCGCGATCAGTTCGTTGGCGATGCTGGCCACATCAGGGAGATCAAGGACCGTGCAACGCAGATTGGGGTTTGCCTGCGCGATCAATGCCGAATAAGTTCCGGGGCCGCCGCCGACATCGAGCAGGGTTTCGCAGTCCGCCAGATTGAGCATGGGCACGACCGCGCGGCCGATGCCGAGGGCGCGGTAGTGCATTGACAAAACAAAGGTGCGCGTGCGCTCTGCATCCTGTCCGAGGTGAATCTCGGGCGCTTCGACCGGCTTGCCCTGGCGAGTGAATTCGGCCAACTTGCCCCAGGCTGCGTAGACGTCGCGGTTGTATCGAATGGCGCCGGAGAGGTCGCCCGGTGCGCCGGGGACAAGAAACGCCTGCGCGGCATCCGTGTTGAGGTAGCGTCCGTCGGTTTTCGTTAACAGGTCGAGAGCGACACAGGCATCCAAGAGCAGGGTGGCGCCGCGCTGATTTAATGCGAGTCCATCAGCAAGGCGCGCAACGTCGCTATCCGGGTGTTCGGCCAGATAGGCGAACACGCCCAAATCCGAGGCGGTAAACAGAACGCATGAATCGTAAAACGCGGACGCCTTGTCGATGATGCTTTGTGGGGATGACGATGCTTGGGTCATGATGTGGTTTCCGACTGTGCAGATACGCTTCGAATGAGGCGACCGATGGTTAGGCCTTGTACAATGATTGAGAATATAACCACGCCGTAGGTTGCATTCAAGACGGCACTGCGCCCCTCGAACTCTGGTAGCGAAAGCGCGAGGGCCACGGATATGCCACCACGTAATCCGCCCCACGTCAGAACTTTGATCGTGCCGGGCATGAATGTCCGCTTTGTTTTCATCAGGCCGATGGGTATGGCGACGCAAACAAAGCGTGCGGCAAGGACGAGCGGTATGACGGCCGCGATCGTGATGCCCGCGCTTCGGTTGAACGGGATGGCCAGTACTTCGAGGCCCAGAAGCAAAAAGAGGACCGCATTCAGAATGTAGTCTGTGAATGACCAGAACAGATCGACGGCATCGCGCGTTGCGTCGCTCATGGCGTATAGACGACCATGGTTGCCGATCATCAGGCCTGCGACGACGCAGGCCAGTGGGGCGGATGCGTGAACCGCGAATGCGGTGCACGATATGCCCAAAACAAGAGCGACGCTGAGCATGATTTCAAGGTTGTGTTCGTTAACCCCTTTCATGGCGTGGTAGACGATCAGGCCGCCAACGAGTCCGATGCCGATACCGCCCACAACTTCCACCAAAAAGACACGCACGATGGTCATGGTGTCGACATGCTCGCCGTGGTGCCCGCCGCCAGCAATGGCGAGGAGTATCGCAAAGGCGACAACGCCAAATCCATCGTTGAGCAGGCTTTCGCCGCTCACTTTGGTTTCCAGGCGTCGAGGTGCGTGAAGTGATTTCATGATGCCCAACACGGCGACGGGGTCGGTGGGTGAAATTAGGGCGCCGAAAACAAAGCAGTAGGCCAAAGGAATGTCGATCGCGAGAAACGAGAACAGCAACGCCGTTCCGAAACCAATGACGGCCGTGGATATTAGAACGCCGATGGATGATAGGATGAGAATGGGCCATTTGTTCTGTAGTAAATCGTCGAGATTGACGTGTAGGGCTCCGGCGAAAAGCAGGAAGCCAAGCAGGCCCTGCATGAGGAATGCGGTGAAGTTAATCTGACCGATGGTTTCACGTAGGTTCTGGGCGAGCGCCAAACTTGGCACGAGGGCGTCAATGGCAAGCATGCAGCAGGACGACAGCAAGCCAGCAACCAGCAGGCCGATGGTTGACGGGAATTTCAGAAACCGGAAATTGAGGTAGCTAAACAGGGCGGCCAGTGCGATCAAAATGGTGGCGGTGTTGAGAATAGTCACGAGCTTGCAGAATCTCCAGTGTGGTTTGGTTGCTTATCAATAGACCGAATCGGCGGGGAGTGACAATAACTTATAGCGCGGATTCGATGTCGATGCGATGCTGCGCATCATCGCGTCGACTTGACTCGAGCTTGATAATATGAACATTGTGGCGGCATGCCTGAACCTGTGCTCTATGAATCGCATTCCCACACGCCATTGTGTAAGCACGCCGTCGGCGATCCTGAGGTGTACGCGGCCCAGGCTCTGGAGCGTGGCTTAAAAGGGCTGATTGTGACCTGTCACAATCCCATGCCTGACGGCTTCTCTTCCTCGGTACGCATGTTGCCTGAACAGTTTGATGACTACCTTGCGCTGGTCGAGCACGCCCGTGTCGCATTTGCGGGGCGTCTCGATGTGTGTCTTGGGATTGAGGCGGATTATTTCGAGGGCTACGAGCCTTGGTTGGAACAGCAGCTGGCGGCGACCGATTTTCAATACGTGCTCGGGTCTGTACATCCCCAGTTGGGCGAGTATCGCAAACGTTACGGCAATGTGGATCCGATCGTTGAGTACAGAACGTATTTTGATAACCTCGCGAAATCGGCCGAAACGCGGCTCTTTGATTGTCTGGCACATCCGGATTTAATTAAAAACGTGGCTCCCAACGCCTGGGATCCTGATGTCATCATGGATGACGTTCGGCGTGCGCTAGATCGAATTTCGGTCACGGGTGTCGCGATGGAGTTGAACACATCGGGGCTCTACAAGCGTATCGAAGAAATGAACCCGTTTCCGGCGATGCTTGTTGAGATGAAAGAGCGGGGTATTCGCGTGGTGCTGGGTGCGGATGCGCATACGCCTTATCGCGTTGCCGATGATTACGAGCTCGGACTTGATTTGCTGATAGAATGCGGTTTCTCGGAGGTGCATGTTTTCAAGGGGCGCAAAGCGAAGGCTATCGACATTCACGTGGCACGCGCCAGTCTCATCCCTCTTCATTCTGCGCCAGGCGCTTCGGCCTAGATGTAGCCGAGCACGGTCTTCTGCCATCCGCCGGTTTCTTTACGAACCTTGGCGGCGACGTAGGAAGAGATTTCATCAGCGACGAATTCGCCGCCCTTGTTGAGCCAGTCGATGAGGTGCTTGGTGAAGAGGCCGTGTCCGTTGGCTTCGAAAGCGCGGCGCTTGGCGGCGGCGAGGACTTTCACGTTTCCTTTAAGCTTCA
>JBLHHU010000029.1:0-21436 GCA_047615735.1 Kiritimatiellia bacterium
ATAAGCCCCGCTACGAGTGAACACAAGAGGATGCGTAATGTGGTTGTATCTTTTTTCATGACTTGTGGTTTCCTTTGCTCTTATTAGCGTTTTTTTATGAGGCTGTTTAGCCTGTTGCTGCCGCTTTGTTGCGGATCGATTTCTCCGCTGCCCGACGACAAAAGTGATAAAAGAGTGCAGGGGTAATTCCAAGACCTAGTACTGTCGAGCTGATTAACCCGCCAACAATGACGATCGCCACTGGCGTGAGGATTTCTTTTCCCGGTTCGTCGGCGGCTAGGATCAGTGGAATGAGTGCAATACCGGTGGCAAGAGCCGTCATCAAGACGGGCACCAAACGTTCGAGCGTTCCCCGTTCAACCATTTGGCGAGTGAATTTCTCGCCCTCATGTCGCATTAAATGCAAATAGTTCGATATCATCATGATGTTATTGCGTGCGGCAATTCCGGTTATGGCGATAAACCCAACCAGCGTTGCAATGCTGACATTGTCTAGCGTGTATCGCGTATACAATATTGCCCCGATGAGTGATATCGGTATGTTGGTAAGTACCAGTAATACAAACGAAAAACTTTGGAAGTAGCTATACAGAAGAAAGATGATGACCACCAAGATTACTGCAGACATGATCGTTATCGTCTGTCGTGCAGCTTGTTGCGCCTGGTATTCACCTTCGAAGGCGATAGAGTATTCATCCGGCAGTTTCACTTTTTCTATGACCTCGCGTTGTAATTGCTCCACCACCGCATTCAGGTCACTGGTTGTCGGATTGATCGATACGACAAAACGACGCTGCATGTTTTCGCGCATGATGGTGTTTGGACCCGATGCTTGTCGGATGTCCGCCACGTAGCTGAGTGGGATGCTGCCGCCGGTGTAGGTGTCAATGTACAGGCTCTTCAGTCGTTCGGGATTTTCTCTCCATTCGACCGGAAGACGAACAACGAGATCGTAGGTTCGTACGCCTTCGTATACTTCGGCAACGGTTACACCACCGATGAGGCCGGCAAGTTCCTCGTTTAGTTCGCCCGGTGTTACCCCGTAGGCCAGGGCCCGTTTACGATCTACTTCGATACGCAATTGCGGGATAGGGGCTTGCTGTTCAACCCGGGCCTCTTCCATGCCGGGAATGGCCCTGGCAATGTCAGCAATTTCAGTACCCAAGCGACGCAGCTCGCTTAGGTCGGGTCCGTATATTTTTACGGCAACTTTTGCGGATACGCCGCTGAGCATGTGGCCAACACGGTCGGCAAGCGGTCCGCTCAGCGCGCTGAATGTACCCGGAATGCCTTTCATGGTCTCCCGGATATCGTCGGTCACTTCATGATGCGAGCGTTCCGCTGTTTCGTCGAATTCGATATCGAATTCAACCGTTGATACAGGCACGACATGGTCCCCGCGTTCCGCACGACCAACGCGATAGCCCACCGTTTTGACGCCGGGGATTCGCAGTAAAAGATCGAGGGCCGTGCGAGACAGCTCCGTGGTGGTCTTCAGTGACGTTCCTGGGGCGGTCGTCATTGCGACGAGAGCCGTGGGCTCTCTGAAAGCAGGCAAAAAGTTACCCCCCATCTTGTTGTATTCAGCATAGCTGAACCATAGCAAAATTCCTGTGATCAAAAAAACAAGCAGTGGTTGGGAGAGGGATACACGTAACCAGGTCGCTTTGAAAACCCTCTTTATCAATCGAACAAATATACCGTCCTTGTGGACCTGACCCGCTTTAGGGTTCAACAAAAACGAACTCAATACCGGAATCACCGTAAGGGATACCACAAACGAGGCTGCCATGCTGACGATGGTTGCAATCGCGATAGGGGTAAACAACCGACCTTCAACGCCACTCAGCGCCAGCAAGGGAAGGAAGACCAGAATGATCAAGATCGTCGCGTAAAAAATGGAAGAACGAACTTCGTTGGACGCTAGGGCAATCACTTCCAATTTGGATTGCCGAACCTTCGCACTCGCATTCTCGCGGAGCCTCCGGAATACGTTTTCAACATCGACGATGGCGTCATCCACAACCATGCCGATGGCTACAGCCAAACCGCCTAAGGTCATCGAGTTAACGCCGATATTCATCAGTTCGAAAACAAGTACCGTAATGGCTAGCGAGAGCGGTATGGCCGTCAGTGTGATTAGGGTTACCCTAATATTCAACAGAAAGAAAAATAAGACGATGGCAACCATGATAGCCCCGTCTCGCAAGGCCTCTTCGAGGTTTCCTATGGCCAGGTTAATAAAATCTGCCTGCCGGTACAGGGTGATCAATTCTGCCCCTTCAGGTAAGGTGGACTCCATTTCCTGCATCGCTTCTTCCACAACTTCAGTGAGGGCAATCGAGTCAAAACCTTGTGACTTTCGTACACTGATAATAACGCCCGCGTCGCCTTTCGAGTCAGGTCCCGTGCTTACGCCCATTCCGGCATCACCACGCATGGGTTCAACGTCCCACACCAATTCCGCCACATCTTTTATACGAATAGGGCGATCATTTTGATAATGGACAAGCGTATCTCCGAGTGCATCAAGGTCGGAGGTCATGGCGAGATTGCGAACCATGATTTCTTGTGCTTGTTCCGTCAAAAAGCCACCCGTCGTATTCTTGACGGCAACTTTTGCTGCCTGAATAAGTTGTTCGTGGGTAATACCAAGCATGAGCATTTTTTCAGGATTGGGCTGGATATGAATCTGTTTTACGCCACCTCCCATGGTAAGTACTTCAGCAATGCCAGGAATGGACTGAAGTCTGCGCGCGATGACCCAGTCAGCAATGCTTCGTAGATCCCTTGGAGAGGTGTTCCCTGTTGGATCACGGAGACCCACCATCATGATATCCCCCATCAAAGACGTGACTGGCGTCATGTAAGGCGTGATCCCTTCAGGCAGTTCAGCAGACGCCCCAGTGAGGCGCTCCTGGACAAATTGCCGTGCCTGATAGACGTCAGTATCCCAATCAAACTCCACAAAAATAAGAGAAAGAGAGACATCATTGATGGTCCGTAGGCGGTTAACTCCGGTCACCCCCATAAGGGCGTTTTCAAGGGGAATAGACACGAGTGTCTCGACTTCTTCCGCCGCATACCCGGGTGCTTCTGTTAAAAGCGTAACCGTTGGCTTCGTTAGGTCAGGAAGTACATCGACGGGAAGCTCAAGGGTCATTTTAACGCCAAGCACCATCAGCACCAGAGCGGCAGCCAGTACGAGCGCTCGCTGTTCTAAAGAAAATCGTATAAGTCTATTTAACATGATTCTCTAGGCTTTCGATTGAGATGTGCGATTATTCAGAACCTGCTGAATTAAGAACAGTGCGAGGAGGGTCACAGCGATGCTGTAATAGCGCAGCCACCTACTGGAGGGTGCGCCTTCGCGCCCCTCTACACCATGCGCATGGTCTTCGTGTCCCTCCTTTTGCGTAGCTTGCTCGGGCGTTGTTTCTGAACCGTCTTCGTTATGCTCGTGTCCGTGGGCAGCATCCAACGCGTCTTTCAGCGAGGGGCCTGATTCTCCACCGGCAAACCCAAGTGTATAGGAGCCTTGCGTGACCACATCGTCGCCAACAAATAGCCCGTTGATGACTTCCACGAAAATGTCGTTTTGTTCCCCGAGAACGACAGGCACCTGTACGAAGGCGTTTTCCAACTCGAAGTCTTTGACGTAGATAACCCGCTTAATGGGGTCTCCCTGTATGGCAGTTTTAGGGACCGCTAGAACATTGGGACGACTCGCCGTAATGATGGAGAATTCAGCGCGCATTCCAGGTGTTAAACGACCATCGGAATTTTTGAGTTGGAAAACGCCCTCAATCGTTCCTGAATCCCGGTCCGCGGTGACTCCATATCGAATGAGGATGGCTGTTATGGGTTGGCCCCCGATCGCAGGTATAAATATACGAGCTGTTGTTCCCGGCTTGACGTTTACCGCTTCCTGTTCAGGAATTTTTGCTACAGCCCACATCTCAGAGCGGTCCGCGATATCCAGCAAGTCGGTGTCGGGCTCGACCGGTTGGCCTTTCAGGACATGTGATGCGATGATCAAGCCATCGCTGATGGCCTCCAGGGAAATCGTGGGGGGCGGATTACCGGGCTGCCGGCTTTCCACCGTAACCAACACCTGCCCCTTTTTAACAAGATCTCCCTCGAAAGAATTTACTTCAATCGCCCGCCCCGAAATGCGGGACGATATAGAGTGAAGCTTTGCAGGGATGTCCTCGATGCGCCCGACGGCGAATACGGTCGTTTCAAATTCACGCTCTTCTACCATTTCCGTTTTCAGGCGCAGGTTTTGGACGGCGGTTTCGTCGAGAATTATGGTGTTTGCCGCGCGACCAGGGTCGATGCTTTCTTCTGCCTGCGTGCAAAGGGGCAGGCCGGCAAGTACTATGGCCGAGACAAGTAGATGGTATGTATGATTGTTTTTCATGATGCAGGCTCTCTATTTCTGTTCTCTAGCGGTTGGGTTTGGGATGGGATAATCGCCGGACACGTAGCGCGTTTTTGAGGCTGCGTGGTGATACGCTGCGATGGCGTCCAATTCGATTGATTTTAACTCAATAAGTTTTTCCTGTGCCAGCTGTACGCGCAGCAGACTGGCCTGCCCCTGTTCGTAGGCAAGGCGCAAATCCAAAAAGTTCTGTTCGGCCAGAGACAACAGATCGCCGGCAATACTCTTTGCCAATGTATACGAATCCAAGCCGAGCTGGAACGCCTCCTCGTATTCGCTGCGTATCCGAAACTGGAGAGTATCTATTCTCTGTTCTGCTGCTATGCGGTCAATTGCCGCCAGCTCGATTGCTTCACGATTTCGTTTCCAAAAAGGGAGAGGGATGGAAACACCAATGCCCAACAACGTATTCTCCTCCAAACCACTTGGTTCGTCAGTGGCAGACTCTCGATCAGCAAACAGACTCAGGGAAATATCCTCCCATCGATTCGCATGCTCCAATTCAATCACAAAATCAGCCTCGCTTACTTTGGCGAGTGACAGCAAGTAATCTGGGCGTTTGCCGAGAAGCTGATCCACAGAAATACGTTGGTTGGGTGTTTCGTCGGGCAGCGATAGCGAAAATTCAATCTGGACACGAGTATCTGGCTCCAAACCCATAGCCCGATTAAGCATCAACTTCAGTCCTCGCTGTTCGGCCTCTGCAGCGCGGACTTTTTGTTTGATGGAGTTCCCGTTAATCGTTGCTTGAACCACTTCCAAAGCAGAGGATTCACCTCGTGACACCTGTAGTTGCAAGAAGTCTACAATCTCCTGATTGAGTTTTATCAGAGCATCGAGTTGCTTCTGTTCGTGGCGGGAGACCGCCAATTGAATGATCGCTTGTTCGACGCCCATGGCAACCGATCGACGTGATTCTGCAATTTCAGCATCGGCCATAGTGAGCTGAAATTCACTCAGCTTCTTGGCGTCATTTAGTCGAGATGTCAAAGGAAACGCCTGGCTGAAAGCAACAGAGTAGGTGCCCTCGCCTTCCGCCTCTCCGACAAAGTCGCCATTTACACTTATGTCCAACTTCGGGTTTTCCAAGCGCCCTGCCCAACGGAACCGGACTTCTGCGCGCTGTTTCTCCATGCTCGCCAACTTAAGATCGCGATTGTTTGTCAAGGCGACGCGGATCGCCTCGTCCAGAGAGAGAGGGCCCTCCTCTGCATTTGCCATTCCTGTTGAAAGGCACAGGCTGACGCATAGAATTTTTGATACGGTTCTAATTCTCATGTAAATATCTTCTTCAATTTTGACCAAGAGGTGTTGCGATGCAAAAAAGTGCGTTACGGCGGCAACACATGGCAGGGTTGGGACGTAAAACGGAATGCACTTGGGATGTTCTAGGGCACTAAAGATAACAGAGACGTTACCTGCGCAAACAAAAGAACCAAGCGATAAGGGGTCAGACGACCGGGGGACGGAAGATGTCCGTGACGAGCATGAAGTTTGGAGGGGTTGTGTCGCTTGAATAGTAAAAGAAACTGGATGACGAATGGCTAACTTCGGATTCGACGCCAGGGGCTATCGGCGCCTGAACGATCTGGCAGACACACGCGCACTCCGTTGTGGCGCTGTCATGATCACAGTCGTCGCAATGTTCATCGACTGCAAATGCGGCTGCAAAAAGGGATATTCCCACAAAAAGGAGCCCTACCAGTTGGATGAGACCGATTTTTTTTCGTTGGGTGTTCATATAACTGATAAAACGATAGATGGAAAAAAATCCTGAGTCTACGAAAATGTAAGGAAATTAATATCGGCAAGCACTGGGTAGCGTTACCCTCTACGTTCATCCGTTGCCGGAAAGCTCATTCTTGATCCCGGTTGTTGAGATGCCTTTGGTTCTCTCAAGATAGACGACTTCGCAAAGCGGGGATAAAAAATCGAATTTCCCTTTCCAGTCGTCACCCATGACAAAAACATCGATCTGGTACTCTATAACGTCGTCGCTTTTCTGTTCCCATGTATGCTCAGGAATAACCAAATCGACATACCGGATCGCCTCAAGCACCAATTTACGTTCCTCGAATGGATGACAGGCCTTTTTCTCCTTGATCGCGTTAAAGCTATCTGAAGAAAGAGCGACAACCAGGTAGTCTCCAAGCTCACGCGCCCGCCTCAAGAGGCGGATATGGCCTCGATGCAAAAGGTCGTAGGTTCCGTAGGTGATGACTTTCTTCATAATTTGTGACTCATCCAGATATGGGGCTAGCTTGGATGATTCATCATCCAGCGACAGAAAATACGACGATATAGAATTGGGATACTCACTCAAGGAGAAACCTATCATTTCTCAGATGGGACTTTAATCCTAAAGGCAAGGACATCATGCCAAAGTGTTCGACACTCTTCTAATTTATCGTGCCTCAAACTCCATTTTGCTCTATTTTTTCCTTATGCAGATGCAATGGAGCTGCCAAAAGCTTCGCTTTTCAAGAGTTCAAGTTTTGGGGATGTACGCATTATGAACGGAAGCAAAACATCAAATGCCAGCCTGGGCAGGCCCAACATGCACTTACCCTCGTGCCAGAAGACCTCACACAAAAGGTCTCGCGTGACGTTCAAAATGAAAATGTGGCTTGTCATTGCATTCTTAGCGACGAGCGCTTATCTGAATGGCACAGGTAGTTCTGCGGCAAATGCCACAAAGAGCATCGCTCACAGGGGAAATAGTCTTTTTGCTCCAGAGAATACCTTGGCCGCCTTTGTGGCCAGTTCAAACAGATCGGACCTCGTTGAACTTGATGTTCAAGTGTCTTTGGACGGAACGCTTGTCGTCATACACGACAGCACGGTTGACCGTACAACGGATGGAACAGGTGCAGTCAACGCCCTCACTCTATCTCAACTAAAAACACTCGACGCCGGTTCGTGGTATTCGGAATCCTTTGCAGGTGAAACCATACCAACCTTGACGGAGGCCGTTCAGAGCATCCTTACTTTTGCGGTACCACTCATTGAAAGGAAAGCAGGAACGGCACAATCCTATGTTGATGCGCTGCAAACAATAGGGGCTTCATCAAACGTCGTTATTCAAAGCTTTAATTGGAATTTTCTGGCGAATATCAACGCCCTGGATCCACGCATCCCGTTGGCAGCTCTGGGCCGCGGCGCCCTGACCTCAAACACCGTGACTACGATTAAAAGAACAGGTGCGAACACAATAGCCTGGCAAGCCGCCGACATCTCAATCACGGAGATCGACATGGTACATTCCCTAGGCATGGATCTATTCGTATGGACGGTCAACGGCCCGGCCGTTCAGTCATTCGTCGACCTTGAGGTAGGTGGCCTCATTTCCGATGACCCTGCTCTCGTCCGCTATCTTACCGATGATCAGCCTTCGGAGAACCAATCCTTGGCGGCAGGCTTGATTTCTTACTGGAAGTTTGATGATGGTCTGGCAGATGACACCGCCACCAACGCGCTCGATGTTGAGGCGGTAAATCCAGGACATCTTCAGGGCTTCGATTCGCCTCCAAGCTGGGTAACCGGGGCCGAGGCCAAGTTTAATGGTGCACTTGACCTTGACGGGATAAACGACCATGTAGATATTCCGCAGAGCCCAAGCCTGGATATCAACTCGAATGCCGTCACGATTTCCTGCTGGCTAAACATGTCATCGACGTCATCCAGCATTCAGGAAGACTTCGGCGGAATCTATGACTCAGAGCAAGACGCCTATATTCTCTACCAGGACCGCGGCAACGGCGAGCTGCGTTTTAAAGTAACGGCGAACAACAACCAGTCCGCTCGGCCTGGCATATCCGAATCAGATATTGTAACGGGCCACTGGCATCATGTCGCGGCCGTTTACAATGGAAATGCAGGTCCTATCTCTGGTCAAGCTGCCATTTATCTGGACGGTCGCCTCAAGGACATCCACACAGGGGCAGATGGCAACAGCAACGTGGGACTGACGCAAACAGTAAAGACGGGGCAGCATGCCGCGATTGGCCGCAACGGTGCCAGCAGCAACTCTTGGTTCTCAGGTCGTGTGGACGATATAGCCATCTGGCAACGAGCGCTTTCTTACGGCGAATTGCTTCAAATATTTCAAACAGGCACAAATGGCGCCTCACTTCAGAAGAGTGTCATGTCGATTTGCATATCAGACTTTTCTGCCGAATCTAACAGACTACGATTTCTCGTTCAGGTCGATCACGGCTCCTTGATAACAAACGAGATAACCCTACAGGGCTCGCACCACTTATCAGGACCATTTACGAATGATGGTAACTCGATTGTGCAGAATATCGATACTAACGAATTTCGTATTTTCTCGCCTGTGAATAACTCAACATCGACGTTTTTTAGAATCATGCACCCATAAGGTTTTGAACAAGCAAGATCAACTTTGGCTCTTGCCCCTGACTCCAATGGCTCGGCAAACTATAAATTGGTTTCGCCGCCAGCGCAGCGAACACACGTTCTACAGCTAGCAAGTACAAAAATGACGGTCAAAGAATCATCAGGAGACGAGATAAATGCCAAACCACAATACGGATAAGGACTTGGATAATCACAAAAAGAGTGACCCATACTTTGGTGTTGTTACTGAAAATAGATTCCGCAGAATCAATCTGACAGAGGAAAAAAGAGAGTCGTTCTTTTCAACGGGACAACATTCAAAAATACACTGACGAAAAATTTAAGTTCAAGAGAACTCTTGATTTTGGATGTGGTGAAGGAAGGCTGGTCATTCCGTTTGCAAATGTTGCACAGGAAGTTACTGCAATCGACGTTTCTGGTTCACTAGCCTGATCTATTCATCAACATTTTGCGAAACGAAGAAGACCACGGATTACACTGATTCCACGGATAGAAACAGAACAGTTCCAAAAAACCGTGCCATCCGTGTAATCCGTGGTTTAAACTCTGGTTTTCATAATGTTGTGACTACTGTCGATGGGTTCGTGAATAATTCAGGCTAACATCCCATAGGCCAAAGAAAAGATTTAACACCCTCCCGCTCGGCGGGATTGAGTTCACAGAGGCACGGAGAAGAAATCAAGAGAATCAACCGCCGGGCTACCCCGGCGGTTGATTCTCTTGAAATATGCCCCCCTCTTCTCTTCCCGCCTCCGGCGGGCAAGCTCTGTACCTCTGTGAACTCAAGCGTCCTGTCCTTCGTAGCCAAGAGCGGAGCGAGGGCGAAGTAGGAAGCGGGTGTGAATCATCTTTTTCAGGGACGGGGATTTATGCAATGCCGCCTTGGCACATGGCGTCAGAAACATTAGGAAAAACGCTTCTTTCGTACCCAATTTTTGGCCCTATGGGATGCTAATGTTTCTGATTCAATGCTAAACGAAGCTAAGGAGAACTGCCAAGCACGAGCAGTGAATAATGTAGTCTTTGCTAAATCGAACGACAAACTCACATCCTTACATGGCAAATATGATTTCATTCATTCCTTTAATGTTTTCCAGCACATACCCGTAAAAAGAGGGCAACAGCTCTTCAGTCGCCTACTGGGCACTTTTAAAGCAATGGCGTCTGTGTCGTACAATTCATACACACCAAGGTAACTACGTTCAGGAGGCTAACTTCCTTCGCAAAGAGAAGCGTTCCAGTACTTCTCAATCTTATCAAAGGCAAAAGCCGTTTACGCCTCAGATGCAGATGAATGCTTACAACCTAAAACGGTTGTTTATAATACTATCAGAATGCTGGTGTGAACGACTGTTGTACTGAGTTTATAAATCACAGAAACGAGCTTGGGATTACGGTGTATTTCAGAATGCCTAAAACAGCATGACGGATTCTCGAAAAGTCCCGACTCGTAGCGAGGAACGTGAACCGATCGGGGCGAGTCGCGTAGTTAAAATAGCGCGGTGACCCTAGCCAGAAACATTCATCCACCCGCGAAAGAACAAGAAAAGGGCTCAGATGCCATTTTCAGTAAGGTTGAGTTTGCGCGATGCCCATGTCAGGGCAAGCGACGGAGAATTGTTGTTACATACCATGTTCCGGCGACATTCTGAAGAAGCGCGATTGCGGCTTGCAGTGCCAGATACGCAACGACGGCACCGCAGGCGATACCGTAGCATTGGGGAAAACTGAACTTGAAGTAGTATCCGTCGATGGCGACAACGAAGCAAAGCATGACGAGACACCCTGGAAATGAGAAATACGTCTTCATCGACTTGGCAAACGCCACCCATTGCCTGATGCCTCCGCTTTCTTTTCCCTCTTCGCTTGGCACGGCTCGTCCGACCTCCATTAATTGAGCGAGGTCGGCGTTGTTGCGCTCAATCTGGCCACTTGCAAGACCCGCCAAAGCCATGCATTCGGCCTGTGTTCTGGTGAATCCCACAAAATTAGCACCGGCGACCGTGCCGAGCAGGACGTACCACCAATCGCCCGTCACGCGAAGCATTCCGATTCCCATGCAAATATGGTAAAGGGGTTGAACCCAGCGATGAACAAGAAGATCAAGGTAAGGACCAGCCAATGAAGGTTTCTTTTTGAGGAACTTGATTTCATAGCGTGCGAGTTCGCCATCCATATGGTCCAACATCCACCAGAATTGTATGAGCAAGGTACCCAAGATGTACATCAATGGCGTAGGCCAGCAATAACAGATTCCGCCGGCAACTCCCGCGAACAGACTGACGACCGTTACCGCATCTGCGCTTATCCCCAGACGCGCGCAAACCCAAGAACTTGGAATGGTAATATGTCTCCAAAAATAGCGCGAAATCCAGAAAGGTTCCTGAGGGCGCTTTTGAGCGATTTCTTTGAATTCTGAAAATTTCATCCGCTGATCAGGTAAAATGTTTGAGCGAGTCCTGCGAATCGCGGTTCTAAACGTTGACCCATTGGCCGACGCGGCGACCGTTTGGGAAATGCATGGTGGCGGCCCGCCCCCATCAATTGATAAGAAATCGATCTTCCGGCGATATGGGCAAACGCCCGTTCAGCACATACTGAAGCCTACATTTCATAGCAAAGATAGTGCTACAAGACCTCTGGGTTGGCAAGGACGAAGGCAAAGACTCCGGCTGCTGGAACGATTCAGTGCGTCGCCTTGTTGACGCTGGAGGCCTATGCGGCCTTCAGCATATGCGTTATCGTTGTGTTCGTTGTGGCAGAACCGCGCTGAACCCTTTGGCCCCATCGGCGATGCTCGATCTTTATTGCTGTTTTCATGAAAGGGTTTACCCTAATTGCTCCCCGGTACGCTGATGTTCAAGGAAAAGAACGTGAGCCCTGAAGTTGCGTCGACGAGGCCGGGGGAAGAATATCGGGAGCTCGATTCGACAATCGAATAATGGATCAAAATGGCGGGTGAAAATCCAAACAGGACGCCCCGCAAATAAGAAATATTGGGTACTATTCATCATGCGTGTAGGCGTTACTGTTGCGGATCTTGACCATGACACAACGAGGTCCATCGGGATCTACAATGTCGCACTCGGGCTGTGCCGTGGACTGGCTCAGTGTACAGGCATTCGACATGTTGTGATTCGCGGCGATCGTGCCTTTCAGGAAGCGTTAGCCTTTGAATCGGACAAGTTTGAATTCGATTTGATTGAGCGTCCAGTCTCGGGAGTGAATCGTGTGTTGTGGGAATGCTACGGTGCCTCACGCTGGGCTGATCAACAGCAGCTTGATTGGCTGGTTTTCCCAAAAGGCTTCACACCATTTTTGCGGCCAAAAAAAGCGAAAATTTGCGCCTTTGTACAAGATGTCATGCATGATTTCTATGCAGCCCACTATCCTGAATGCCAATCACTAGCACAAAAGCTGTATTTCCCTAGGTTGTTCCGATCGACCTTAAAGCGCGCCGACCTCATCGTCACGAGTTCCGAGTTCATCCGCCAAGAAGTGGTGAGTAAGGGGCGGCGTGATGCCGTAGCGACCATCGGCATCGGTTTCGAACCGCAGCAGAGTCGCACGGGGCAGAACAAACATGATGTGCTAATCTATTTGTCCTCTGCTCCTCATAAGCTAAGCCAGACGATGATTGACTATGTCGCACGCTATCAGCGTGAGATGGCCGCTGACTTGCGCGTTTGTGGCTTGGGCAACACCTTGCAGTCAGAGATCGATCAACATGGATGGACCCACTACGGCAGAATTTCTGACCAGGGCTACGCGGCGTTGTCCAGCAGCGTGCGCGTGGTTGTGTATGCCAGTGAATACGAGGGCTACGGGATGCCTCCTGTAGAGCGGTTGATCAGTGAACAAGGGGTCATTTGCTCGGACATCGAGCCGATGGCTAGCCACATAGATCCGGCTCTGTTGTTTTGCAACACCCGCTATGAATCGTTTGCCGATGCGTTGGGCAAGGCACTGGCACGAGAATCCTGGGGATCTATGCTCTTATTGGAAACCGAGAGTTGGCAGCAAGTAGCGGCCAAATTGTTCAAAGAGCTGCAATGATGCGATTGGTGTTTTGGCCGGAAGAACCGCGGCGCAGCCAATCGTAGCCAAGAGCGAGGCACGAGCGAAGGCGCTCACCCCAACCATTCCCTGTCCCATTGCGGCGCAGCCAATCGTAGCCAAGAGCGAGGCACGAGCGAAGGCGTAGATCGACGGAGAGGGCGGAAAGAACCGCGGCGCAGCCAATCGTAGCCAAGAGCGAGGCACGAGCGAAGGCGTAGATTGGCGGAGAGGGCGGGATTCGAACCCGCGGTACCGTTAGGTACACACGCTTTCCAAGCGTGCTCATTCGGCCACTCTGACACCTCTCCCAAATGAAGTGGCGTACCATAGCAAGGCGCTATGACCGTGACAAGCGTCTATAATTCTGTCGATTGCATTCAATGTAGCGGCAACACATGGTCGAGATCATCAAAAATACTGGGCAGTGGTTCTGCCAGAGCATCCGTATGTTCGCTACGCAGTTGAATGCGTCCCAAATGAGGAGCGGTCTGGCGTGCGCGGGTCGTGCGTTGCAAGTCGGCCTTGATTTGAAGTTGCTGACACAACCGTTCAGCCAACGCAGGGCGATCAACAATGTTCTTTGCCCCAATATGCCTCAGACCGCACACATCGCTCATGGATAGTTCCATAATGCGCTGACTAAGCGCTTCTACCGACACCGCCGAGCGTGCTTCGTCCGACACGAGCGTCAACGGGAGTCCGCGTGCGCTGCGGTAGCGAAGCCAGTCCAGATGTCCGCTACGCCCATCAAAGGAAGGACCGATGGCAAGACCACTTCGAATAACCAGGCTGTTCTTTCTGCCCAAAACAAGTGACTCCGCTTCGACACGCGTTCGCCCATAGACGGTGATAGGACAGGGTGACGATGCTTCTGTATACTGCCCGTCATCACCAAACACGTGATCTGACGATAAATAAACAAGGCGAACGTCATCCGAAATGGCACCAAGAAGACGGCTCACATGATTGACATTGATATTGGTGGCCCACTCCGGTGTGCGTTCGCAATTCCCAACATGACAGACCGCATGGGCGTAAATCACAAGCTTTGGTGAACGTTTGTCCAGCGTGTTCTTGATCCATGACGATTCTTCGAGATTTAGAAACGTCGACGGCATATCCGCGCGCGGCGTGCTGTTCGCAGGAATAAACGGTAGGCAGATCTGCGGAAAAAGCCGGCACAGATTATAGCCCACAATCGATGTCGCGCCGAAAACGGGCACATTAGGGGTCGAGGTCATTCGGTTGGCACACATTTCGTCATTCTTGAAATAATCCGTAAACATCCTTCCCAACAGCCCAATGTTAAAACATATTTACCTGTTCCTCGAGACGGCGTACATTGCCGCTCGTATATACATCGCAGCTTGGTTCAAGGAAACAACGGATGAACGTATTGGTTACAGGCGGGGCCGGTTTCATTGGTAGTCATACCGTCATTGAGCTGTTGAATGCAAATCATAGCGTGACGGTTGTCGACAACCTGTCTAACGCGTCGTATGAACCCATTCGCCGCATTGAATCGCTTACGGGCAAATCCGTCATTTTTCACGAAGTCGACATTCTGGATAGACCTGCATTGAACAGCGTCGTGTCGACGGGTGACTTTGATTCGGTAATCCATTTTGCAGCGCTCAAGGCCGTCGGCGAATCGGTTAGCGATCCATTGCGATACTACACAAACAACATCGCTGGCACCTTGGTCTTGTGCGACGTGCTGCTCGCGCACGGTGTTAAGAACCTTGTCTTTAGTTCGTCAGCCACTGTTTACGGCGACCCGGATACTGTACCCATCACGGAATCATCACCTTTGCGCGCAACCAATCCATACGGCCGAACCAAGTTGATGATGGAGTATGTGTTGACGGATCTTCAGCATGCAAACCCATCCATAAATGTTGCATTGCTGCGCTATTTCAATCCGATCGGAGCGCACGAGAGCGGAGCCATTGGTGAAGACCCAAACGGGGAGCCCAGCAATCTACTTCCCTACGTTGCACAGGTCGCCGTTGGACAACGCGAGGCTGTGCGTATTATGGGCGACGACTACCCTACCCCGGATGGCACAGGCGTTCGTGATTACATCCACGTCGTTGACTTAGCCAGAGGGCATTTGCTGGCCATCGATAAACTGGCCGAGAATCCGGGGTTGATCACATGCAACTTGGGTACAGGCCGTGGGTACAGCGTGCGTGAGGTTGTGGCGGCCTTTTCTGAAGCCTGTGGAAAAACGCTCGCAACGGAGGTTCGCCCGCGACGCCTAGGGGACGTGGCAACCTGCTATGCGGATCCGTCCCATGCCAAGGCGTTATTGGGTTGGAGCGCTCAATTCGATTTAGACGACATGTGTCGCGATGCATGGCGCTGGCAGTCTCAGAATCCAAACGGCTACCAAGACGCCGTATCATTAACGGAACATTAATCGACGCGCGTCTTCCATGGGCCTGTGATAGCAAGTGTCTGTCCGGGTCGCTGCTGAAGATTCACAAACAGTGTCGTCCCGTCAGGCGAAAAGCACGATCCGGCCAGTTCACTTGCAATTTCAGTGTGTCCGATTGTGTATAATTTTCCAGATGGCGACACACCCACGATTCGACTGCTGCTCCCCGCGTCTTCGCAGATGATCACGTCGCCCCAAGGGGCAATGGTAAGATTATCGCAACTCTTCATGAGTGCAAGATCGTGAGACTCAATAAAAAGTTCAAGTTTCGCCGGACCCTGTGCTTCGCGCGATGTGCCTTCATATCGGCTTGGCGCGTAGCGGAAAATTTGGCCCATCTGTTTGGCGCCACCATTTGTGCACGCAAAATAGACTTCACCGTTTCCGTAGAACATCCCCTCGCCTCGCGCAAAACGGGCTGCGCCGGCAGCGAAGCCGCGTTGCCGCAAGTCATCCTTCGGTGATTCAACATCCGAGAGTGTAATCCATTCTACCTCGGCGTCCTGTGCAATGGGAAGTGTTGCTTGATCGGAGCCCGGCCAGTTGCGCGTATCACGCGAAGGTCTTCCCTTGAAGGCCAGTGCCTGCAGAATGCCGCCTTTTGCCAAATCGCCTCGTTTATTTGGAATGAAACGATAAATCAGGCCATCCGAACGGTCTTCGGTTTGATAAACAACCCCTGACTTGGGATCCACGGCAACAGCTTCGTGGTTGAAGCGGCCCATTGCTGTGAGCGGCACGGGGTCGACCAGGCCGATTGTTGCCGTTGCTGGAACGTCAAAATTGTAACCGTGATCTTTTTCGAGCTTACTATCGGCGCGCGAGACGGTTTCTTCACAGGTCAGCCACGACCCCCAAGGTGTCGGCCCGCCGGAACAATTTCGAATCGTGCCCGCCAGACTGTAGTAATGGCGTAAGAGGGTCTGTGATTTTGTGTCAAAAACCAGCGTCGTCGTTCCGCCGATGCAAGGCAGCTCATCACGACCGCGATCGTACAGTTTGGACTTGTCCATATCGGCCCAAGCTGTTTCCGATTTTGCATAGGGTCCGCTCTTGACTGAACCAGGACTCAATTCATGATTGCGCACAATCAAGGTTGTGCCTTTGGGGCCGGGAAACGTTGCCATGCCATCGTGTGCGCCAGGAACGGCTAAGCCATCATCCATCCGGTCGCCGGTACGGGAAAAGGAGGTGTACGAGAACCCTTGCGGGAGGCTGATGGTTTTCTTCGGGTCAGGTTGTAGCGGACCATATCCTTGCGCACCCGATTCCGGGCCTATGGAGGCGGCGGCAGGTGATAGCATTGCAGCACTGCGATGCGCACAAGCTTGAAGTCCCAAAAACCCCACTGTGACGGCAGAGTTTTTGATAAAGGACCGTCGTGTTGATTTTTGAATGTTACTCATGGTGCGCCCTTCTCGTGAACAGACATCAATGGTTAACGCGGTTCGGTCCGCATAGGTCGATGCATAAGCAGGCTAGGCTATCGCATTCAGAAATGCAGTAAATTCTTCCTCATTCACCTTGAGGTTGTGCTTCGCTTCAGGATAACCACCCGTAGAAACGTCCTTTTGAAAGGCCTTCATGGCCTCGACGCGAAGGGCCTGTACGCGCTCAAGTTCGGCACTCAAATTCCCATACACTTTGGCGTGACGAGGAACGTGATTCGTGTTCGTGCCCAACACATCTTCAGCAAACAGGTATTGCGCGTCGCAACCAGAGCCACTCCCCATTGAAATGACACTCATGGCGGTACGTTTCGAAATTTCGGTGGCGACCTTTTCGGGAACGATTTCCATTTCAACGGCAATCGCGCCCGCATCTTCAAATGCCATCGTGTCGCGGTACACCTTGAGTGCCTCTGGCGCTGTTTTCCCAACGGCTCTGGGGCCGCCGTACCAACCGGCGCGGTACGGGACGTAGCCAACGTGGCCGATGACCGCCACGCCCTCGCGCGTCATGCCCCGAATGAGTGCTGGGCTTAAGCCAACATACACAGCGTCTGCGCCCGCTGCCATCACCTCGAACGCTGCCCGAAGGGCTTCGGACTCTGTCGTCACGTTGGGGTCGTTCACCGCAATTGCTGCGGTCACAAAGACGTTAGGCGCTGCCCCACGAATACGACGGACGGCATGAGCTCCGGTCACAATCATGTCGATCCCCGCAGCATCACAGGCACGGGCCTCGTTTCCATCATCGGTAAAGATCTCTGTGAGTTGGCGCTTTCCTTTCGCCTGCTTCAAATCATGAATAGTTAACCGTTTTCGCATGGTCACTCCTTTTGGACTGTTACCTAAACTCACGAGCATTCCACATCATTCTGCCCCGTCCTCCCTTACTGGATGGTACGGCATTGACGCCCTGCTCCATTCGGACCCTAAATGCCGCCAACGGTTTCATAACGAAGCAGTGCGTCTGGGATTTCTTCAATAAATCGTGACGGCGGACAATGAATAAAGCCACCTTCGCGCGTGCGGCGCACTTCAGGGGCGCAAATGGTCAGCTCATCTTTGGCGCGTGTGACGGCCACGTAAAAAAGTCGACGTTCTTCGGCGTCGCTGTCTTCGGATTCGGTCAACGAGCGTGGTGACGGAAACATACCTTCATTGCACCACAAGATAAAGACGACCGGCCATTCAAGGCCTTTTGCTTGATGAATGGTGCTGAGGCGTATGCAATTGGAGTCGTCGGCAGCTGGATTCTCACCTTCTGCGTCGACGTTGCTCATCAATGCAACATCAGACAAGAATCCCCGTAGGCCATCAAACTTTGAGCAATCATCACAAAGCGCCGAGACATCATCGAGGCGTCGGTCTGCATTTTCGTATGTGTTGGTCGCGTGCTGCGCATAAAAATCCTGTATAAACGCTTGCGCGAGTTCGCCAGTCTCCTTGCCTGTGATGTCGGCATTATACCCTTCGAAAACGTTTTCGATCGTTTGCCAAAGTGCGACCGCCGTGCGTGGCAATGCCTTTCGTAGCACGTCACGTTGACTGCGATCATTGACATCAAAGCGAGAACCCAATTTTGCCCACGCTTTACGCGCCGTGACTTCGCCCACTTTAGGAAGCAAACAGAGCAGGCGCAGAAAAGCCATCTCGTCCGTCGGTGTACCGACGACTCGCAATAGGCTGCACACGTCCTTTACATGCGCCTGTTCAAAGAAGCGAATGCCGGATGTGATCACATACGAAACATGGGCGCGTGGTAGAAGTCGTTCCAAATCCAAGGCATGAAAATGGGCGCGATAGAGCACGGCCATGTCACACATGCGATAGCCTTCACGTCGAAAGCGCTGGATGCTTTCGACGACCATCTGCGCCTGCGCGTCGCCGTCAAAGACACGTTTCACCACTGGTTTGCGATACGCCTCCCGCGTTGCGCGAAGCGTCTTTTGAAATTGATGCGGGTTATGTTTTATGCAGGCGTTGGCGACATCTAGCACCTCGGGCACGCTGCGATAGTTCGTTTCCAGTTTGAACGTTTTCGCATCCGGATAACGATCTTGGAAAGTCATGATGTTTTTGTAATCGGCACCGCGCCAGGCGTAGATGCTCTGAAAATCGTCGCCGACGACAAGGACGTTGCGATGATGCCCAGCTAATAGATCAACCAGCTCCGCTTGAATGGTGTTCGTATCCTGATACTCGTCGACGAGAATGTGGCAAAACTGTTCGCCGTAGCGTTCGCGTACGGATGCGTGCTCGCGCAGAAGACGCAAACTGTTCACAAGAAGATCGTCAAAATCCATGGCGCCCATTGCGACTTTGCGCTTCATATAGGCATCGTGCACTTTGCAGATTCCTTCTGCGTCCACGGGCGCGGAGACCATCTTCTCTGCCACAATGTCAGCGATGGGAATTTCTGTGTTCGCGGCTGAACTGATCAAGCCGAGTAGCACGTTCGACTTCGGGAAATTGCCCCCATCCAATTTCAGATCCTTGACGCATTGTGACACGAGCGAGCGCGAATCGTCGCGGTCTAAAATGGCAAAGTCTGAGCCATACCCGAGGTGGGCGCCAAAACGGCGCAACATACGATTTGCCATGTGATGGAAGGTGCCGCCCCACATACCCATGACACTGTTGCCCACAGCACTTTCAGCGCGTTCCAGCATTTCGCGCGCAGCCTTGTTCGTAAAGGTGAGCAGCAAAATGCGATCCGGCGATACACCTTGATGGACCACATGGGCAACACGATAAACCAGCGTACGGGTTTTTCCTGTGCCTGCTGCGGCGAGCACGAGAATAGGCCCATCCGGGGCTGTCGTGGCTGCAAGTTGTTCGGCGTTCAGTAATGCTTCGAAATTGATGTCGCTCATACGGCCACTGACTCCCCGCGATGCATCAGGTCTCGAATCGATACGCCATCCAACGAGGCATACATACACTGCGCGGCGTCTTCCACAACCCCGCGGGCAAGCGAGTCGACGCGCTCGAGCCCAAGATCTTCACCGCCCACGCCATGATACAGCACGATCTTAATGACCTCGGAAACCATCACAAATTCAGGCGCACGCAGGAGCACGTAACTCGCAGGCGCTTCAGAGAGCTCAGCCAACAGACCACCCTCCACCAACTCCTGAACGACATCGTTTAGAAAACGAACAGGAACACGGTACGTACCGGCAAACTGCGAAACTTTTAAGGGTGAGCGACTTCCGTCCATCACTTTGGCGGCGTCTAGAATCAATGTGAGCGCCAAGGTCAACTTGGCCCGGACATTGGCGCGGCGGGCGCCCTGCTCCATTCGGAATGTGGCACAATTTTGCACAGCAAACGCCACCTCCGCCCCGAGGAACATGATACGCCAACTCACATTCACCCAGACCAGCAGAATGGGCAGCACCGCAAAGGTTCCATATATTCGGCCCGTATTCGCCACGCCAATCTGAATCGAGGCGCAGGCCCACATCCAAAGCAGAAACAGTAACCCCGTCACGGTTCCCCCGACCAACCCGGGACCAAGTCGAACGCTGACATTTGGCATAAACATCAACAGAAGCGAGAAACTCAAACACGTCAGAGCGATCACTGCGCAATGCTTCAGAGCGCCGGACAGCAGGAAGCGCCGCACATAATCTGCTGTCGTGTCGTCGAGAAAGCGGGTCGCGTAATCGACAACCGGCAACGATGTGGCTGCAATGATGAGGATCGGGAAAACAAGTAAGATGCTGAGATAGTCCGTGAACTTACGCCATAGCGGTCGCTGTGCGGTCACACCCCAGACTTGGTTGAATGACGCCTCAACGCGCCCTAGTACGCTGATAACCATCCAGAGCAGCAGTGCTAAACCGACACCGCCCAAAGCACGAAAACTGATGTTGTCGACCTTCTCGAACGTGCCTTCCACCAACGCATTGATTTGATCCGCCAATTCTTCGGGGGTAATGCCTCCGGCTGAGCTCGACGCGGGTATTGAAACGACATTGGTCGACAAACTCACCTGCGTCACGACATTCGTTGGGCTGTAGGCGTCAGCCGGGCTGTTCTCTAAAGTGTCGTTTATTGCATCCTCTTTAGAAAATTGCTCGGTCCAGGTTGACACCTGGTCCTGTACCCAGGCTTTCGCCGTTGCGTCACCATCGAATCCCCGCGCGACGGCGAGTGAGAGTGCTAGAATGGGAACGATCGACATAAGCGTGTTGAACGTGAGCGCGGACGCATGCAAGGGACATTCATCGTCGCGAAAGCCTTTGAAAACGAGTTGAAACACACGCACAACTTGAACACCGAAACGGCGCAAGCCACTGAGCGTCGACAGTTCAATATCCCAAACGTCATCGGTCAGAAACTGCCAGGAACGACGTAATGCGTCACGATGTCGCAAAGGTATGAGTTTCTTTAACATTAAAATTCCCCGTCTCTGTTCAGCGTATTAAAGCTGCTTTTGCCGATAAAGATGCCAAGCCGTTATCGTTTTTGCGTCCACAATGCCAGCGCTCGCAATTTCCCGATCAATGTCATCTTCGGTTAAGTAAACGACGTCCAGAAACTCATCCGCGTCAGTACGTAAAGGTTGAGCAACCGAGGCAACATCCGCAAGGAACAAAAACAGACATTCATCCGTGTAACCGGGTGCTGGGTACGTGAGTCCCAGAGATTGGATCGAGA